>NZ_JBVVPP010000033.1:0-72959 GCF_055811315.1 Bradyrhizobium sp. MI1.4
TCCCTGCAATCTCAAACCGCCTCGAATCCGAAAAAGAGACTCCTGCTCAATCGCTTAGAACCTTGTTCACGGACGACCAGCTACACGAGAAACGAAGCTTCGTGCGCGAGCATCGGAACGTCAGAAATCCTAGCCGAGGACTCTTCTCGCCGCCGTCAAGGGCACGTGCGACGGCTACCGAGACAGTTATCTTTCTTTGGCTTTCAAGGTGATGGCAACCAAGACAGCATCAACAGGGTCAGAAGCAATAGATGTCGCGTGCCTGCTGGGCTTCGCTCCGACAGTTCTCATCATGGCGTATGTGGGCGGCCTAAGCGAAGGAGCCAACGGGTTGCGCAAGACTTTGCAGCAAACACGGTTGGGAGGATCAAGAATGAGTATCAGGAGCGGGATTGGGTCGTGCTTCGGAACCTCTCCAGTGGGCTGCTCCTGCGTGATCTCGTGGAGAAAGAGAAATTGCAGTTCGTGCGCCATACGTGTCGTTCTCCGAAGTGAGTTCATAGGCATGGAGCCGGAGATTTATCGAGCGGTCAGTCCCTAAAACAAATGAGCCTGGATGCAGAAACCGCCCCATTAAGTCCCGAGGCCGTTTTGCTTGACTAGAAGCGAGGAAGCAATTTCTCGTCCTCGTGCTGAAAGCGCAATTGAGCCTGGTCCAGGTCGCGGCCCGCTTCAGTAGGGTTGGGCGGGGTCAGGCATCGGCAGATTCGGTGCCTTCGGGAGTATCTTCGACGGGTCGAACTGCGCGAGGATCTGCTTGCCCATAGCCACCGGATCTTTGAAAAAATCCAACGGAGACGCGGGAAATTGAAGCTGCCTGGCAGAGAGTGCAGGGCGTTGAAATCGGAAACGTCATCGACGCCAAGCACTACCTCCTCACCCTCGACAACGAAGTGCTTCTGGCGGTTCTTCAGAGCGGCTGCGGCAATCCATGGGTAATGCTCGGTCCAATCCGTGCCATGCGCGATAGCAGCCGGCACGCGTTTGTCCGCGGATACGTCCTGCTCTCTTGCGAGGCAGCAAAGGATGGGGAACGACGGATGCGCTCGCTCTAAGGCAAGCCGGCGATTTTAAAGCATAGGGCCATTGTTAAATAAATAAATAATCTAATGCCAATTTAAATGTTGACCGATATTTAAAATAGAATTAATTTGAGAGTGCCTGGCGCCGGACGAACGCGTCTGGCCACCGAGAAACGGCTCCCGCATCCCGCCCCTGCTTACGCCATGAGATGTGAGGGGCCGTTTCTTGGCCGATGGTGAGGCGGATCATCCTCCGCATGGCTACGTTTTTATCGTCCCCACCATGACAGCAGCGGTGTTACTGGTTGAAATCGCAATTATTATTGTTCTCGTCACGATTTGACTGACGCGAGAAACTAACAGCCGATGAGAAGCGGCGCGCGATCACGCATGATCGTCTCAGTCAGCTCGCCGCATCGTGCGGTCGATTTATCTTGTCAAAGTGGAAAAATGACCCGGCAGTCACACCGGTCGTTTTAGTCGTTGCTCTCACGAGCTTAGACCGCATGCCGGCCAGTATCATGTAAGCAAGGCGCCGCCAGATCAGGTTCATAACGGCTATGAGTGCATTTAGCCGCTCGAGGCGGACTTCAGCGCGGGCGCAAAGCGTTCGGAGAATGTTGCGGCCTTGGCTCCCGGGCTGCAGAAAGAGCGGCCGAGATAATCGTTGAACACCCCACGAATGCGATCGCGAGTAAGGCCGCACCGAAAAATAGTTTCCTCATCTTACTCTACTCGAGAGGACGTCAATGCCGTTCAGTCTTGGAGGGCGTTGTTTCGCGTCATTGCGTGTGAGGCTCGAAACGGTTTCCTGCACGCGGTCGTGACTCAAGCTGGGGTTATGGCGGTAGGACCTGCGTTGTGCGCCGCGCAACAACATATGCTCCGAAAAGACCGATGGCGGAGAGACGGCCCCGGCTTCAGGGTTGGCTTTTGAGGTACGCCGGAGCCGCTCCGCCAGCTTGGGCAAGCTAGCGAGACAGCAACGGCGCAGTGAGGACACGGGTTCCTCGCCGCGCAGGTCAGGCGAGGTTTAATTGGCACAATGTAATCCGCCGCGCTTTATCTTCGTTTCTACCCTGCGGCAAGCCACAATGCCTCTGACACTGCGGATGATAGGCCTGGATGATTACACGGTTCACGAGGACCGGCAGCTAGTCGGGCGCATCCGCTACGCCAACGAATGCTCCCCGGGGTTCTGGTTGTGGACGTGCATCGTGACGCTTCCCGGTCCGCCGTTCGGGAAAGCTGGCTCACTCGATGAAGCGAAGGGGCGGTTCATGATCGCATGGGAGAATTTCAAGGCGAAGCATACGGCGGAAGAGTTGGGGAAGGCCTTCGCCGAGATGAATCGCGCCAACCGACCAGACCATTATCTGCGCTCAGTGCGTTAGCGCGTCGCATTTGATTGCGACAAAAATTCGCCGGCTCACACGGCGGGCCATTTCCAAGCCGACGAGTTCGTCCCGGCTGTGTAGGCGCCAGCAGTGAGATTGCTCCGGCTTCAGGCCGAATTTTGGGTGGCCGCGGCCGCTCAGTTAGCTCGCGAGGAGCCGGCAAGATTCTCAAGCTCCCTATCGAGGTGTTCGTTCCCTGCTGGTCCACCGTGGGAAATTGACGGGAGGGCGCCGGTTCACGTTGGCTGCCTTCCTCATGTAGGCAACATGACGCCTGTCCCAGTGCAGGCGGTCATTCATCCAACTCGCATTTTGAACTAAATCCTAAGTTGGTGGGCTTTTCGTTTTTATCAGCTTCTGGCATGTGGCGACGGTCATTTAGGAGAGACGTGCGTGGCGACAGGTATTGTGAAGTGGCTCAACCAAAGGCTATGGCTTCATTCAGCCCGACGACGGCGGGAAGGACGTGTTTGTCCACATTTCAGCGGTGGAGAAGGCTGGCTTCAGTGGTTTGGCAGAAGGTGCAAAGGTGAGCTACGAGATCGTGAGCGATCGGGGCGAGCAGTCCGCAGGTAATCTGAGACGGTAGGCGTGGCTGGGACAGGGCCCGCCGGTTCGCACAGGCGGGCCGGGCGCTTTGACCACGTATCGAATTTAGTACTCGCTTTGGCGGCAATCTTCGGCGCTTTCACCGCTCCAGTTCCTTGATGGCGTCCTTTAGCAGCTCGAGAAGCCGGATTTCACATGCCCCCATGACGAACTGATCGGCGTCGTCAGGCACGACAATCTGCCCCTGCACGTGTCCATCATGGGATTGGATGATGAAGTCTCGGGCCTTGCACGCTTCGTTGCGGACGTTCGTTATCGCCTCAAGCGGACCCCATTCAATTCTGACAGCCATTGCTAACCCTCGCTCTTAGCGGAACGCGCGCGAGCTACTGCGGGTCATGCGAGTTGAGGAGCGGTAAAGCCGGCACATCGATCGGCTCGCCTGGCGGTCGATCAACCCGGTTCGCTTTCTTTCCGCTGACGAGGACACCAATATAGCCGTCACCCCGCCCTGCGATCATCAGCCAGTGCGGGAATGCCAAGGACATGGTCGCTGGCCTCAAAATGCCGCGCTCACGGGCGCCGTAGGACAAACCTATTCAATCATTTCGCGATTGAACAAGTCAAACATTTAATATATTTAATAAATGCATTGTCTATTTAATTGCGAGATATCAAGAGCGCGGGGTGCACTTATGCCCTCGATAGAGTCTATGCACTTCGGCAGCACAGCGCCTTCCGACCAGCACCCCTATGAGTGCGCCTCCTGCGTGGCGTCCTTCGGCAGGTGGACCAATCGACGCCGAGCCGGAGGCCGCGAATGACACCGCGGGCGAATGGCCTCCGCTCCCGTTTCCTGATGGCTGGTACGCCACCTGCTGAGTTGTGACGCGGCGTCTGCCTATATGGTGCTGGCAACCGGCAAAGCCGGCACTTGAAAGCGTCTGCGGGCCGGCGGGGTTGCCAGTTAGCACAGTGGGCGAGGAGTCACCCAATCAGGATGATATGTAAGATACTCGACAGGCAGTGTCGGAAGAGGCGATACTCTTGAGGCGGGGTGATGGGCCTAGTCGCGTCATTTTGCATGTCTGAAGATGTACTTCGCTTCTACCAGTTAGCTGACGTGTGCAGGGAACGGACGGCGCAAGCCCGTCAGTCCCGTCGACGCGGAGCCGTGGCTAAAGCTTGCTGAGGACTGGCTCGAATTCGCACGAGCCGACCAGCAACGGCGCGCTTACGAGCCGCGCTGCATCCGATGAACAGCGACCAGAAGATCTGGCCGCTCGAGCACCTCCACCAGCTTGTCCAAGATGATGCGCTCGTTATTCCGGGGCCTCGGTTCTAAGTATTTTTCCAAAATGCGCTGGGCGTCACTCACAGCCTGAAGAGCTAGCTGTTCATCCGTCATCTGTTAGCCCCCAGTGGCCAATCAGAACGGAAGAACCTACGTGTAAGATAGTTCCAGATCCTTTATTGCCGGTTGATGATGCGGTGCTCACGATAGGTGGGGAGCCCCCGTCAATGGAAGCCATGCTACTGCTTCCGAGGCGAGGCCATTAGTCTTCAGGGGCATCCCATCCGCGTCCCAGTCTGGAATTTTGGGAGGCAATGGTGAAATCGGCTGCCCTGCCGGTGGACTGGCGCGAGGCTGCCAGGCCGAAGCATAGGGTCAGCGTCAACGCAGTCACCACTAGCAGCGCGGACATGAACTAGCTCACGCGCACCTCTCTCACGCCCGAGAGCGCGCATAGCCGAAGGCTTTGGCCGGAGCCATGCACCGCTGAATACCGACAGAATGACGATCCAGGTTCAGCCCTTCCTTCCGCACCTGCAATTCAAGCCAGTCGATGCCGGACTCGGCCTGAGCCGCCTTCCGGGCGCGGTAGTGTTTCACAATGGTCTGCGCGCTTCGGTATGAATGCCCAGTGATGTCGCAGGTCATCAGCAAGTCGCAGCCAGCCCGATCGAGCAGCATGACGCAGGTATCACGTAAGTCCTGGTCGTGCTTTGGTCGAGTTCGCTGGCGCCATTGACGAACATCAGCGTGGGGCAAGGCTTCAGAACGCCATGCTGTCTCACCGCCATTGCTGTCGCGTGCGGCCTGCGCCAATCCGCCAATACACGCTTGCGCTGGTCGACCGCTCGAGCGCGCTGCGCCCTATTTCCCTCATCGAGAGGAAGAGGGGCAAACAGCCGATCGATATTTTCAATCAGTTCGGCGGCCAGTCGCTCTGCGCGGATAATTGACTGGCGCGTGTTGTCGCGCGAGAAAGCCGAAGATAAATGCGGAATGCGAAGCCCCTTGCTCAAGCCCTACCACGCGAGGATCGTGAAGTTCACTCCCTTCAGGGCAGTCGAGCTGCACAGCCTCTACGCTCGTTCGCTAACGCAGGATAAATCGGGTTCCAGTCACTCCTCGGGGGTCCGCTCCCCCGCGGCTCGCCGTCGCTGCGATTGAGTGCTCGGAGGCGACTGCAATGCAGGTACAGCCGAGGCGCGTCGCTCCGCCTCTTGGACTTTAAGCCGCAGATCTTCCAGCTCTGACAGTTGACAAACGAGGTCGTTCAACCGTTGGACAAGAAGGATCGAGCTATAACCCTGCATCAACGCCCTCCTGAGTCTGCAGCTATCCAGACAGCAAAAGGACCCCAGCCTCAGGGCGGTGAAGCTGGGGCTATCGAGCCGCCTTGGTGAAGGCAGCTGCCCCTTGGGGAGGCACGGGAAAACTTGGCAATCAGTAAGTCGTTCCAAGCCGAACAAAATGAGCCTTGCCTTGGGGCAGTGGGGAAAGCTGGGGCCCGACTGCATCGCCCAGTTGAGGAGAGGAATCGGGCAAACGCGGTAATTGGCGCCCGTACCAACCGCCGTGCCTCCGAAAAACGTTAGCGGCCCCTGTCGTCCTTGCCGTCGGGACAGCCATCGCCGCCGCCGTTACCCCACGGCTCGCTTTTTGCTCGCCTCCAAAAGCGCGTGTGCCGGCGAGTGGGTCGCTCGATAGGCAGTGTCGACCGATCGAAAGCGCAGCCGGACGGCTGTAAATTAGATTGAAATTCCATATTTAATATAGTTTAATATAGAAATTAAATGACGATTTTCAGAGTTTTGGGATCATGCCTCATTCTCCGTCCATCGTGCCTCATCCATATCCACGTGACGTCTATCTTGTGCTCGAGGATTATGGAGGTGGGCTCGGCCGTGCCTGGAGCGAAACCTCCGAAGACGACACTGGTCGAGCGACGCTGATGCGCCAAATAATGGAAGGTCAATACAAGCACCCTGCTCGGATCGTGGTCTTCAACACGGTTGAGGGATGGTCGCGTGATGTAACCGTAGAGATCGCAGATGAACTGCGCCGCTGCTTTGTCGAGTTCGATGACATTGCGCCAGCCGCGTTGGAATTCATCGAGAGAATCGGAAGGAACTGACTGTGGTGCGCAGTCGTGCCTTGCTTTGGTTTGCGCTAATCTCACAAACTTATCCGAGATGAGGACGATGAGCGGCAGCACGAACAAACAAGCGACGACGTGGGTGTGAGATAACCGCCTGGTGCGGCATAAGACCAACCCTTCTTGTGTTTGGAGTTGCCATGTCGGTGGGTTATGGTCGCGCTGTTGAATGGGACGGAAAGATCCTGACAGGCTCGGTGGTCGTAAATGGCGTGACGACCAAAGTGACTGCGGACCGAGCGATCATCCATGCGTATGCCGCGGGATTCAGCGATGCGCTCAGTTGGGAGATTGATCGCTTTCGGATAGAAATCTTTGAGAAGCTGATGCCATTCCTCCTTCGTCAGAATAGTTGACGGTAAGCTATGACCTCGCCGCGTGTCGGGGATTTTTCGGCAACGATGCTGATGAACTTCCGCTGCCGTGCACCTTACCTGACTTCCGGCAAGCAGATATCGTCATAGGATTAAAAGAGGCGGAGCATCAATCGATGGTCGAACGCCGCTTTCCTGGCCATCGCGGACCGGGTCCAGAATTGGCACGTAGACGATCTCGATGCCGCAGAGCCCTGTGATGCCCTGCCGCACCTGGAGCTGGCGGTCGCGAACCTGATCGCTATGTTGCGAACGGACGACCTGCGGTCCTAAAGGCCCGTCGGCGAGCCCGAGGCAGGAACGGTAGGAGACGCGGGGCAGCCTCCGCTCGATGGCGAGTCGTCAAGGTCCACGTTCATAGTCGCCAGGATGTAGCCGAAGGGTGAGCGCAAGGCATTCAGTTCCTCGACCTCGATCTCCATCCGTATTCCCCATGCGGAATCGTTGCGGTGATCTCGACGTCATTGCCGGCCGACACGCGCCAGGCTGCCACCCCGAAGCACAAGGTCAGCGTCAGGGCGAGGGCAAGCAGAAGCATAGAGACGAAATGGCTCACGCGCGTGTACCCGCAAATCTGAAACCAGTTGAGAGCGTGCACAGAGGCGCGATTCGGAAAATGCAGACGATCTGACGCATCGGCCGTTTTCCCCATCCTTACACGGGGCCAAAAGCGCTCACGATCCCGATCGTGATCGGCACGAGCGCGACCATCACCCACAAAGCGGGCGAGCTGGAGGACAGGCCAACGACCAGTATCAAAACACCGATACCTACGAGGGCCGCTGAGATTGCGTAGGCGACTGCCTTTTCCATCTATCGATCCACGACAACAAGGGATCGGTCGCACAAGGACTCGAGGCAAATCGAAACGTTCCTTTCTTGATTTAACTCGGCCATAAAATCCTATTTAATGCTAGTTTTGCAACTTAATTTCGTCAAATTAAAAGGCGCTTTCTGCGCGTCGGGGGCAGGGCTATTAACCCGGAGTCCTGCATGTTCACTCGAGTAGTCGTAGCTTTATTGCTCGCTTTTGCGACATCCATTTCATCTGAAGCGCGCCCCTTGCGCGCCGCTTTGCCACCTGAATGCAACGTGATTATGCCATGCGACTTTTCATCTTCGCTGGTGCAGGCGCAGAGATACACGAGACCGGCACCGCGCCTGCAGCGAGGTGCCGTTGCTAGCCTACGGATGTCTGTGGCCAGCTCAGGGGCCTTAAGTAGCGAGATCGTTAGCGGTCGTCCGGCCGGTTGCCCTCGATCGTTCTGCGGATGTGGTGCGGCGATCCGAGTGTTTGGTCGGGTAGTACCGGAACTGAACCTCGCAGCCAATTGGCTGCGCTTTCCCCGCACCTCGCCAGCACCGGGAATGGTTGCCGCGCGACGTGGACACGTCTTCGTCCTTGAACAGCACATCGCTGGTGACATCTGGAAGGCGTACGATGCCAACTCAGGTGGGCACGCAACGCGAATTCACCCGCGCTCCCTGCGAGGGTACACCATCGTCAACCCTCATGCGGCTTAAAGCCATCGCGCAGCGTTCCCGTTAGAGTTTTCTCGCCACGTTCCGGAGCATCCGGTTCGCGGCTTCCGCTCAAAAACAGGGCCGCAGCAGTTTTCGCTGCGGCCCTGAAATTGCAACTTGATTCTGCGCCGGCTTGTTCTCGCAGTTTGTCCCGAACACCGAGGTTGATAGGTCCGCCATCATGGGAAGCTTCAATGCAGCCAGGGCGTTCCATGACGATCATTGGTGTTCACATCAGAACGATAGAATTCGACGATGCGGTGCTTCATTGAGACCCGGACACGATAACCAGCGGATATCCAGGCTCTCGCTTGAGGACCTGCTCTCTTCAGTGTGCTCCACCACGCAGTGAAGGTGTAGGCCGATCTCGGCAGAGGCTTCCCCAAGATCGCTTCAATTTCTGAAAAGGTGAGGCGGAGACTTTGACCGTTCTCCGTTCGCAGCCTTTCATGCAATGGCTGGTAAATCGACCTCGGCATGCGAGCACCATATCGACAAAATGGGCCGGCTGCCCGGCATTGGAATAGCAGACTGGTGCATATAGAGCGCGGAGGCAAAAGGCATTATCATTCAGGTCTGCAAGACCTCGCGGAGCCTGACGCAGCGACGTCTCTTCAGTGTTCCCTTAGCTCTAGGTCTCTCAGCAGCACGTGGAGAAAGTCGCTGGCGTGGTCATAGCGTTTACGACCATTCACGATCTCGCGGGTGCGCGGCTCCAGTGTGCTGGCGATGGCTTCAGCGCCGGGTAGATCAGCCTGGTGCGACCACTGCTGTAGCAGCCGATCAGGAATGACTTGAGCGGATCCAGGCAGCTTCAACACACAATAATCGCCATTGTGCTTGTGATCAGCTTTCGCATAAAGAGCGAATAACGCTCGAAAGGCATTACGGGAAACGGCAGGTTTTGCCATTTAACATCCCCAACGTAAAATCGACTCGCTTTAAGTTTAGAAATCTGACGCGTTAACAAAATAAAATCCAGTGTAATTTAATCGCTTGCCCTCGAAAAAGAGGTCATCAGAACTGACGTAAATCGAAGCACTGTGCGTCACAGCTCGCGCCGCCCTGCATCTCCGATACCCTATGCTGCTACGGGACAATCGACCTTAGCAGGCGGCCGAGTAGGATGGGCGGGGCAGGGGCTGCCCCGCAAAATTGCTACCAGACCTCGCAAGTGACTGAGACGAACCGATGTTCGCTCAACCCGCTCCCGAAGTCGCTCTCGTGCGCATGATCAGACAGTCGGTCTGGCGCTGCCCGGTCAATAGCGCGCGATAGATCTGTCCCGATCGAGGCCAGTCAATTTGCATCGGCTGCGGCGACCCACTCGATCGGGGTGTCGCGACCGCAGGCCGGCACCTAGCCGCTCGATAGACATTGTCTGGTCGCCATTTCATGGCTTGACGTAGGTCCATCCCTGCTCCTGCAACTGCATCACCCTAACGACGCCCGACCTCACCACTTGGGCTTGGGCAACGATCGGAATGTCTTTATTTTCGGCCTTTTGCATTTTCTCTTGCGTGTTTCCACAGGCTTTGAATGATACTTCCGGCGTGCTCAGAGCCATTTCCTCAATTCGCGCTTTCACCGGCGATGTGTCATCGCGGAGCATATGGAGGCCGGGGCCGAAGGTAATCACCTCCACTTTCACTCCTTCACCAACCTCCTTGTAGTATTGCGCGACGTTGAGTGCATTGTTCAATGCAAGATTCATTGACGCGGAGTCGCTTGTGTTGACCTGAAGGATTAAGCGGTGCTCTTTCTTGGCAGCAGACGATGGCGCGATGCGCGCCAGCTCAAATTGTTTTGGCGTCGCGGCCCGCGCCGATGAATTCGCGTGCGTTCTTGCCGCGCCATGTGTTGAGGCTGCAGGCAAACTGGGCTGTGCCGAGAGCAGGCGAGTCTCCTGTGCCGCGGAACTAGACAGCCCGACCGGGAGCGAGATGATTGTCGCGATCATCGCTGTGATAATCTTCGGAAATTTGTGCATTATGTTGTTTCTCCAAGCAAGCTGAGGTTCATGATCAATTGTTGGGCTTCGCGATCGCGCGTGGCCATTTGCATGTTGCCGCCAATTTTGCACGTACGCTCTCGATACCATCGAGAGCGAACACTGCACCGGCGCTAGTCCCCGTTCGGCGTGACACATGCACGGAAAGTTCGCTGTGGCCGGGGATCGATTGCAACAGGCGAACGACATCGCCTTCAAGCGCGACACCGCGTACCGACGTAATTGATGAGACCTGAAGAGGTGGATCATCATTGATGCGCAGGGATAGGGTGTAATCCTCGCGACGGCCCGACAGGCCGGCTCCATCAAGCAACACTTCGGTCAGGCCGCCGCGACAGCGTATCGACAGGCTCATTGCTGCGTCCCCTTGAGATGGTAGTGTCGCCTTGATGATCGATGAATAATCAACTGGCGAGGTGGTCTCGCTGACGATCCACGCCCCGGCTCCATTTGCGGGCCGATCAGAGACGCGAACCGGCGCCATAGGGTCTTCGGCGCCTCGGGCCCGAGCGAGGTCATTTGCGATCGCGAGCGTCACGACGAGAGCGATCAGGGTGAACGTCATTGCGCCGCCTGGCTCGAACGCGGCAGACGATCGAGCCAGGCCTGCGCCGCGGGAGAACGCGTCAGGCCAGGGACCGTCGCCGCCAAGTTGATCGACTTCCATTTCGGATCGAAACCGGGCTCCTGCAGTTTGTTGATCCGCGAGAACAGGCGGTCGACAAAGCGCGCCACACGATTAAAGCGATTGGATTTCATCGGCCAATTGAAAGCGACCAGCACGGTTGGAACGGCAATAGTTGTCACGCGTTCCCCCTGCCTGATCAAGTTTGGATAATCAGCTGCGTCCAGCCAAGATGGCAGATAATAATCTTCGAACTTGCTCTCGTAGGGGACCGGCAAGAACTTGAAGCCGGCATCCCAGCGACCACGTATGAATGCATCCACCGGCTTCGATGTTATGAAAACGACGGCGGCCAGCTCACCCCTGCGCATTTGTTCCATCGCAACCTGATGGGGGATGAATGCCTTATCGACCTCGATCCCCAGCCGGCTGAAGATCAGCGGGCCCGAATAAGCTGCGGCGGTACCTTGGGTGTTGAAATTGACCTTCTTTCCGACCAGATCACTCAAGCTCTGAATTTCGGGCCTGACGAATACGTGCAGTTCAGATGGAAACAGGTTGAGCACATAGGTGATCCGTCGCTGGATGTCCGGCACTTGGCTCTTGTACTCGTCAAGTGCGTCGGAATTGATGATTGCTGCATCAATGCCCCGCAAATACAGCAGCGAATTGACGTTTTCGGTTGCGCCACGGGTCACGATGGGCAGCACGTGGAGGTCCGTTCCATCATCGGCCACTCGCGCCATTTCCGCGGCAAGCCGAATGGGAGCTCCTTCCAGCAGACCTCCGGCTATTCCGACAGTCCAATCGTTCATGGCCGCAATTTCCGCCCTTGCATGATCCGCACGCGCCCGCGGAGTCTGCTGGGCCATTGCTGGGCAACAGCCCATGATCAAAAGCGGAGCGGCTATCACGATGAGGAGAAACCAAGAGCGTATTCCAACCAGCTGCTTCATCGATCCGGCTCCCCTAGGAACGTCTACTCTGTTTTGTCCGCTGCGCTCTTCACTTCGACACCTAAGTTTAAGTTCGATCTGTCGATACAGCGCACGACCATTTGTCTGCACCGATGCTGCTAATGACCAAGTGCGTCGAATCGCTCCCTTGCCTCCTTGACCCCTCCGGCTGCTGCTCTGGCGTAAAGCTCTCGCGCCTTGGACGTGTCGCCGCGCGTTCCGCTCGCGCCCCATTTTGCAAGCAGGCTCGGATCATACGTTTCCGCGAGGGCGAAACTTGCCGGTGCGCTCCCTAATTCAGCAGCACGCTCCAGGACAACTCGTGCCGCGCCAATATCGCCTTGTCGAAGCAATCCGGTTGCGCGAGCGATCAATCGCACGAGTTCGGCGGCGTTTTCGTTCCGGAGAACCGGGGATGGCGCCTTCGGCTCAGCTGCTGTGACCACGAGCTCTCGCGCGAATTGCGCGGGCGGCGCCTGCGGCGATCCCAGCAGCAGTGTTCGGAGCAGTTCCCTTGTTGGCGAATTGCCGGCTCCGCCTTCACCCGACACCCCGGCGGGTAGCCACGGTCCGATACTCGTGCGCGCTGCGGCAAGTTCTTGCTCATCTCGGCCGGATTGGTTGCATTCTCGCCGGAGCTGATTTTTCAACTGTTCGGCTCGATCATCGTTTGCCGCGGCTTGCGCTTCATAGGCGAACAGCTTGGAACGCGCCAACGAGAGCTCTTGCGCCAGCGCATCTGCTCTTTCGTGCTCCTCCTTTAATGAGAGCTTCAGTTTAGCCGAGGTATTCTCCGCTGTTCGTTTGGTCTGCATCGTTTCTTCGGTTGCCTTCGCGATCTGCTGGGATCGGTTGTCGAGCTCGATTCGCGTCGTCGCGAGCGTCTCCTCCAGCTGTTTGGTACGATCGTGCTCCTGTCGGAGGCTTGCCTGTACCTGAGCCTCCGCTGCCTCTTTTGCACTGATCTCTGCGGCTTGTCTGGTTACCTCTGCGGACTGGGTCTCCAGGTCGTGATGAGCGGCTGTCAGATTCTGCTCCAGCCGGTTTGCCCGATCTTTCTCCCGCTCGACAGCCTGTTGCAGCTCCCTCGGATCGCTCTGTGCCCGGCGTTCGCGACCCTCTGCGCCGATTTCGCGGCTTAGCCGTGCCTGCACTTCGAAATCGTTGCGCGCCTTGACAAGTTCCCGTTCCAGACGCTGCGTGTGCAAGCGCTCCTCCCGGAGCGATTTCTGGAGCTCATCGGTTTCATTCTCGGTGGCCTCCGCAATGCTGGTCCATTGCTCGCGTGCATGCTGCAACAGCCCCAGCACGGTATCCTGCTCTCGTCGGCATGTTCGAAGGTCAGCAGCAAGGGCCCGTATCCTCTCCTGTTCTGTGGCGAGCACTTGCCGCGATCGCTCGGTATTGCTGATTGTGGCTTGTGCGAGCTTCAGGGGCGTCGTGTCGGCAGATGGTTTCAGCCGCGCCGCGGGCCACCCTCCCGAGCCGGTCGTGCCGCGCAAGTGCGTCGCCATGACATGGGCGTCGCTCGCCGGCCGATTTGGCTCCTGCGCGAGAACGGGTATGGTCAAAACCGATATTACCGTCAGGACAGTCGGTGCAACCCACGCCGACCTTGTTGCGCAGGTGCGCGCACAGCTACGAACACAATCCGAGGCAATCCACACGCCTGCGCGGCGAACGGGCGATTCAAGGCCCGACCCTGCCTGCATCGGCGCTTGTGCCCACATCCGCGACATTAATGCGTCAATCCGTTTCTCAATTTCAATTTACCCTTAGGCAAAAATAAACCATATTTTATTTTATTCAATCATTTATCGCCAATTAAATGTTCGGCCGATACTGCCGGTCGCTTGAGAAGGAGATCGTCCAATGCTCCACCGACTCCCCTCGCTGATCATTGCGATTATCACGAGCGTAGCTGTGCTGGCCTGGCCCAAGCAGGCGGCGCAGTGGCGGGCTCCGCGGGTGCCGGCACTGGGACGGGCACGGGCAGCGCCAACACTGGTGGGTCAGCTCCGTCCGGCATGGGTACAAATGCGAGCAGCGCCAACCCTGGTCCATCGGCGCCTCCAGGAATAGGGACACGAGACGTTGGTACCGGTGCAAACCTGAACCGCACCAGTCAAACCAACAGCCCGGACGTTCAACCCACCACGTCGAAGTCGCGGGCGGCGGCGCAGGCCAAGAGAAATGCCGGCGCTGGCCACGCTCAAAATGGTCTGCCGATCGGAGCTATTGGCACCGGCACGAGCAACGAGGAGCAGATGATCGTTGGACCGTCACCTAACCGAAAAATACCGGCAGCGAAGGTCGACGGAAATATCGCTGGAATAGTTGGTAGGGCTCCAGCCTTTCGGACCAAGTGAGCCGGCCGCGCGCCGCACGAACTAGGGAAAAAGTGCTGGACGCCAAAGTGCAAGTCCAACGGCGAACGACAGATTCGCACAAGCGCATTCCGGACTCAGAAAACAGAACTCGGTAGTCTGAGCGGACCGAGCCGGGCAGCCGAGCGCGCTTTGGCGTCCCTGCTCAGGTCTGCGCGCCGCCCGACGAAGGCGCCGGCAGGGCTTGGTTCTCCATGGGGCGCCTTGAAGAGGACTGACGCCCCGCACACGGCCGAGTGGGATTTGGGCTAGGCGAGAGCATTCACGCGGTTATGCGAGCGCTCGATTCCGCGGCATTCGGATCACGTCCGATCGGTCGGAGCGAGGAGCCAGCCGTGCATTGTTCGAAATGCTCGCGAAGCATGTCATTAGCCAAGTGCTCCCAGAACTCAGCTTCGGCGAGAAGCTTCCAGCTTCGATCTGGATGATGCGCAGAAGTCTGTCGGCACAGCGACGCCATCGCGCGCAAGCGGCGTACGGTCTCCATCCACTCCTCCCATTATTTTTCCCCACCTTATTTTCTGTTTTGCGTCATATTAATTATGATTATACCGGATAATCAAATTTGCCTTCCGTGGCGCGACTACCGAAACGATTTGACGCGAACGACTTTCGGCTTTGCTTTCAAATTGTCTTTCAGATGAAGCGCTGCTTCATAAGACTAAAAAGAGATAAAAAGTCAGGCTTAAACCAACTCAGGTGCGGGACATGATCCGCAGCATGCCGCTCGTGGATGATCTCGGTCAGAGCCGGAAAGGGACGCCGGATCCAAGTGCAGCACTTTTCCTGACACAGAGCCTTCACTCGCATCGGCCTGCCTTGAAACCCCACTGTGCGCACGCCTCATTGGGGAGCGATCGGGCGGCTTGGAGCTGTGCAAGGGTTATCGGAGGCTTCAAGGTCGATCCGTGAAACGATCGTCTTCGAGTTCGCTGAAATTACGCGCGCCGCTCGCCATCATTGAATCCGCGTGCGGCAACTCGTCCCAAACCGGGGCCTACGCATCCGTGACGCCGGCCCTAGTCTCGCTCGTTCTCCGAGGCTTCGCCCTTCCGCCCTTCGCACTTGCTCTCGTAGCCTGTGCAATTGGGCAAGCAGGCTAACGAGCTCCATCGCCGTTTGACGCAGAACAGCCAAGCGGCTGCAAACCCCACTACTCACTACAATACCCCCAAACAGGCCCTTGCAGGATCAGCGATCGGAAGCGTTAGTTTGCGCCGACCTGCCGGTGTGACGCTTAACTTGCGGTTCATGAGGGCGTCAGTTCGCTTTACGACGATAGGCCAAAATATTTCGCATCCCTCCAGTAAGCCCTGGCAGAAATAGCCGCCAAGACAGGAATCTGGATGAACGCTGCGCCATGATTGAGCGCATCCAGCCCGTACCAAGACTAATCGGTGCGGCAACCATGCCGCAACAGGTCAACTCCGCACACGGGGCGTCAAATGAGGCGGTCGGCCCAAATTCGTGTAATGCTAGTCAGTTCGGCTCCGCGTCTGTACCGAAGCCCGCTACGCATCAGCACAGCGGCGCTTCCTCGAATATCTCCCCGGGCCGCACGACCGGCTCATCGACCCAGGCCTCGCGAGCGAACCAGTTGTGATTGGCGCGACAGACCGGGCAACGAGTATTGCCATAAAACACAACGCTCCGCAGGAAAGCCTCACGGTCCGACCTAATACCAGTAGGAATCGCGCGACCGGTTTGCGGACATTTGACCATGATCATTCCCATGCGAGCCTCCCTAGGAAATTATTATTCGTTGTCGAACGAAAGAGAACCGGCCGGCTGGAGTGCGTCGTCATCTCAGTGTGGGTTACTTGGGGGGCATCGCACACTGGGAGTGCTTGTTCGAGCAGGGCGGGTTGCTCGTGACGACGTTTTTCCAACCGGCCGGATCGCTGCTTGAGCGATTCCTTGGACGCCGCCGCTCTTTGGCTCGGCAGCGCGGGCGTTGATTATGCGTCTCTCGAAAGCTCCTTAGGCGCCACTGAAAATGGGCCAATCTGAGCGGGTGGGAGTTTTGCGCGTGCTATGCCGCTCGCGACGAAGACGATCATATCGCCCGTGATGGGCAAATTGGCTAATTCGATCACCGGTTTCACTCCACTCTCGTCAGCGAAATATTTTTCGTTAGGATTTAATCCTGCAAATTAAGCCTTGCGCTGTCGGTCTGGTTTGCGACTCTCGTCGAGTTTTATTTTTCGCTGTCCCGCACGCAGGAGGTCAAGATCATCGCAGCGATTTCTGCGACGCTGTTTCTCGGTCGGCTGTTATTTCGACGCAGGGCCCGCTTCTTGGTATTTGAATGGTTGCATCCGGTTCAAACATGAAATAAATATTGATTATATTGTTATCATATAAATCTCGTTGTTAATTGTTGTCAATGACGTAAGCTGTTTTCGTCAATTTTTTTGGTCGGAGGAGACGATGCGGGAATCAGTCCAGAAGAAGCGCAACTCCACCTCGGCTGCGAAGCAGTTGGCTCAAATGCGCGAGAAGCTAGCGAGCATCAGCGAGAGGGAGCGCGTTCTAGGAGAGCGGAGTGCTGCTCGCGAAGTTTACCGCTATCTGCTGGACTCTCACCGGTTGACCGCGCCGGCGACCTTTCTCGGAGGACAAGTGTTGAATATTTCTCTATCTGGGGTGAACGAGGGTGGTCAGCTGGCGGCGTGACCGGGGCCGTATGGTCATTCGAAATGAATCCCAGTCAGGCGATGTGCATCCGCACTGAGGTGGACTTGCGCCGTTGTAGCACGGCGATCAAGCCGAATTTCCTCGGCAACTGCAGCTCGTTTGAACGCGCCGTGGACAGGACATTGCCGGATGTTGTCGCCACCGCGTCGACACGGCGGCGAAACAGATATCGTTGCTATCGGGAATAGCCATGCTGGAAAAAACATCGGCAGAGTTGGCGTTGAGACCCGCCGCGGGTGCAATCTTCGCGCTGGTGGACGGTCGATCAGTGCTTTTCAGCGAGACAAGGCAGAAGCTCTATGAGTTGGACCAGCTAGGGGCATTCATTTGGTGCAAGTTGGCACAAGGTGCTTCTTTGGAAGACGTCCATCAGGAGCTTGGGCAGCTAGGCATTGGCGAGCGCGCAGCGCGCGAGTTCACGTGGCAGGCGATGAACGTCTGGATCGATCGAGGGGTGCTCGATCTCGACTGGCGAATGTCGGCCGATTGTGCCTTCTCAACGGTTCTTGCTCAGCGCAGGATCAGCGTCCGGGCTGCAAATCGGGAGCTCTCGCAACAGTTGATTTCGCTATTTTGTGTTACGGACGACAGCGGCGAGGAGGAGGAGGAGGAGGAGGATATTGCGATCGAGACAATGATGCTCGGCGACCGAGTATTCTTCCGTGGGAATGACGCGAGCATCCAAAGATGTGAAGCCGCAGCTCTGGCCCCTACAATCAAAGCTCACATCACCGAGCGACTTATTCGAAACAATCGGTGGGTTTTCGCGCTCCACGCCGCTTCTCTTGCAAAGTGCGGCATGGGCTTGCTGCTGTGCGGCCAACCGGGAGCCGGCAAGTCGACTCTTGCACTAGAACTGGTAGACGCTGGATTTCAGTATGCCGGCGATGACGTTGCGCTGATTGGGGCTGACGGAACGATCTGCGGCATCCCATTTGCCCTCACCCTCAAGCAGGGATCGTGGCGGTTGCTATCCCGACTGTATAGCGATTGGAACGACGTGACGCACCGCCGGTCCGATGGCGCCGAAGTGCGGTATTTGCCGATTCCCGATGCGCACAATGGGAGCCTCGCTGCCAACTGGATCATCTTTCTGAACCGGGTTGCAAGCGGCCCCGTCGAGCTGACCCCCCTAGATCAGCTTGATTCGATCAAGCGGCTCATTGAGGGCGCTTTTGCCGCAGACGGGAAGCTGTCGCAGTCCGGCTTTTTCGCTTTGAAGCGGATTGTTGCGGGCGCACGATCTTTCCAACTCATCTATTCGGAATCGGCGCAGGCTCGACAGCTGCTGATGGACTTGTGCGATGACAAGGCATAGTGCGGCACTGACAAGCCTATGCAACTGCTTGCGAGGCTTGCCGCCCGTCGACGTGGAGTGGACCTCCGTCATCGGGCTCGCAAACCAGACGTTGACGACGCCTGCGCTCATTGACTTCGTTGATCAATTTGCATCGGTGTTGCCAGAGGACGTGTGCACCTATATCCGCCAGATCCATCGCCGAAACGTGCTGCGCAACGATCGGTTGGCCGGTCAACTGGAAGAGGCCGTTATTGCGATGAACGGCCAGGGAGTTACGCCGGTGTTGCTCAAGGGGGCGGCAACGCTAGCCACAGCACCTGTCGAGCGGCGAGGAGTTCGGCTGATGTGTGATCTGGATATTATGGTCGTGCCGGACGAAGCTGAAAGGGCGGTCGCCGCTCTGGGCGCAATTGGCTATCAAATTCATGAGCGGACCCTTCCCAACAGCAAGAGATGGTATGTCGAGTTGAACCGGCCCCGGGATGTCGGAACCATTGATCTGCAGCAGGGCGCTTCAGACCCGGCGTACTTTGACCGTGGCCCGGGAAATGCTCTGAACCATTGCGTCCCTGCGCGCTTGGGGCGGGGGAGCGCGTATGTTCCCACGCCCACCTACCGAGCGCTTATGTTGATCATCCACGATCAGTTTCAAGACTTTGGTTATTGGCTCGGTGACCTCGATCTGCGACATCTTCTTGAATTGCGAGATCTGAACAGTTCCGTCGGGGGCATCGATTGGAGTGAGCTTACCTCTCATATCTCGGGCGGATTGATGAAGAACGCAGTCGAAACCCAGCTCCTTGCTCTCGCTGCGCTGCTTGGAGTCGAGGTCCCGCACTCGATGCGGTGCCGACTGATTCCTCGTCTGCAGTTCATGCGACAATTGATCCAAGCACGCTTTCCGACCACACGTGTGCCATTCCTCGCAATGACGGTCTTGGACCTCAGAAATTACCGGAGGAGGATGACCTCTGGCTACGCGCAAGCCGGCATGCGCGGGCGTGGACTGTGGTCTGTGCCAAGAGGGTCCACTTTACAGTTTCTGTTGAGCGCGACCACGACGGTTCGTGCCGGAAAAGTCTAAGGCCAGTAACGGTCACACGAGCGCCTTCAGGGGATTGGAGATTCCTCAACGGAACGGAGTTTTCCATCAGCCGCCTCCAGAGCGCGCATCAGGTGGCAGATTTTCGGAATCCTCAGGGCCCAACATTTGTGCAGTTGCGCAGTGCTAGGAATGCCCTTGACCACCCGCATTCCGATCAGACGACTCGTCGTTCTCGCGAATCCTGAACTCTTCGAGCGTGTGCCCCGATTGGAGCGCGGCAACTAGCCAGCGAGGCTGTTTACCACGTCCCGACCAAGTCTCTGTCGGGCGGAGTGGATTGAAGTATTTTGGCACGACTTTCGGGTATTTGCGGCGCGGCGGCTCGCTCGTTCCGGCGTTGGCGGCCCGGCTTTCAGCTTCACCGAATTGATCCGGCTGGTTGAGTTGCGCAAGACGTTTTTCGAGCTCTCGCTTCTCGACTGTGATCTTTTCGGCAAGTATCTTTGTCAGCTCTTCGTGAAGGAGCCAGAGTTCCTCAAAGTCCATGGCTTCGAGATCTTGCCGACGCATAGCATTCTCGTCACCGTTCGACTGACGCCTGATCCATCTGTCATCCTCAGCTTACGAGCACATCATTGCCCGAACGCCCAAATCAAACGATGGACCAAAGCCAGTGTTTCAAATCACGTCACAATAAATAAATAATATATGATTTAATAATTTTTACTAGAGGTATTTTATTAAATGGAGGGTTTGCAGCCCAATGACTTGCTGCAAAGCAGGAAAGGGGAGTATCTCAATCGAGTTCCTCCCGGCGTCTTCAACTCGGGGCATCCTTCCCCGGCTGTACCCTCGGATATTCGGGACGTGAAGCTCAAATCGCGGTCAGGCAGCTAGCGCTGAGGGACATTGAGTTCGTTGGCGCTGGCGCATATTCGAGGCTGCAATATCGAGATTGCCCAGAACAAAGGACAGCCATCGAGAACATTGCGTCGCGATGACGCGTAGGGCGCTTGATGTGATCCCGTCATATCAGTTCGCTTGAATGGTTCCACGGCTGCCCGCTGGACGTGTGAAATTTACCCCTCCGAGATTAAATTATGAGGATGGCCTATTGTTTTGGCTTGATTGACTGTTGCGACGCAGTTATCTGGGACGCGGATTTAAGTACGGTTCCATACATTTTGTTGGGTAAACCGAGTTCACCATCTTGATTAATGTCGATCTGGGACATATTAAGTTTGGCGCAACTACAGGATGCGAGCATGCCAGCTAAGAAACTCGAATTAGAATCAATGTCCCTTGACGATCTCTGGTCGCTTCATGAGGAAATTAGCGGGATCCTATCGGATCGGATTAAGGCAGAAAAGCACGAATTGGAGAAGCGCCTGGCGGTTCTCGGGGGCGGGACGGCCGTTTTGGCGGATTCAAGCGGGTCCGGCGTGTCTCCGGCCGCCAAAGCGAGACGCAAATATCCGCGGGTGCTGCCGAAATACCGGAACCCCCAGACGTCAGAGACCTGGTCGGGGCGCGGCAAGCAGCCCCGGTGGTTGGTTGCTGCTATGAAGTCTGGCCGGAGAATTGAGGACTTTCGCATACGGGATGCAAGTCCGAAGCTTCGTCAGCGCGCATAACCTAATCTGCATTGATCGACGGGATGGTTGCGGTCAAGTGGCCGGCGCAGCGCCGTGATCCTGTGCGCCTAGTAGGCGTTGCGTCCCCGCAGCACTTCGATGGGAGTTTGCAGCAGGATTACGAGATCAAGCCGAAGGCTCCAGTTGTCGATGTACCACAGATCGTATTGTACGCGTGTTTCGACCGTGATGGATGTGGGGGTTGGACCACGGCAGCCATGGACTTGGGCCCATCCGGTCAATCCTGGCCTGACCCTGCGGCGCAAGGCGTAGTTCCGCACGAGCTTGTCGAATTCTCCGTCGTGAGCCAAGGCATGAGGACGGGGACCGACCAGCGACATGCTGCCGTCGAGAACATTTAGCAGCTGTGGCAGTTCGTCGAAGCTTGTCCGACGCAGCCATTTGCCGACGCGGGTGACGCGTCGGTCGAGGCGATGGGCCTGAAGGATCGCGGGCCCGTCCTCGAGCACATGCATCGTCCGGAATTTGCGGATCAGGAAGATCCGGCCATTAAAACCACAGCGTTGCTGTCGAAAGAATATGGGGCCGGGCGAGTCCAGCTTGATTGCAAGTGCGGCCAGCACAAGCAGCGGGGCAAGTATCGTCAAGGCGAGCGCGGCGCCGAAAAGATCAATGATTCGTTTGGTCGCACAGTCCAGCTGCGTAAGCGGACCACGCTGGAGTTCAACACAAACCGCACTTCCAAGGCTTCGCGTGGGGTGTCGAAGCAATTCGGATGTCGTACCGACCGGCACGAACACAACCGGTAGCGGCAAGACCCGCAAATCGGCAACGAAGGCCCGGAGTTCGGGCCATCGTTCCGGGTTCGCTTCCACAACCACCTCGTCGAGCTCGGAGCTGCGAATGTAGTCAATCACGCGAGCCGTGAGCCGCCTTCGACAGGCAGGACCGAAGCCGATTGGGGGCAAGCTGAACCGGCCTCGGACGCAATAACCATGCATCGCGAGCGTTTCAGACAGCCCGGCGTTTTTCGATGGCGGCTGGTCGCTCACCAGAACAATGTTTGTGCTGGCGAATTTTCTGCCGCTCAGGCCCTTCCCGAGAAGCGCTCTCGCTCCCCACCGCTCGGCCATCAGCAAGGCCAGGCCCAGGACAGCGAAAAGTGTGCCCGCTTGGTGAGAAGAGCCCGAGCCAATTGCAAAGCCGTACCCGGCCCATATCGGGAACAACAATGACGCCCATGCAATCCAGACGGCGCGCATCTGACTTCGCAGGACGAGAAGCTCGGCTGGCCGATAAAGGCCGTGCGTCTTCAAGAGGCAAACGAGACATGTTGCGCTGACTAGCGCCAGGCCAAGTGCGTTGCTTAAGTCGCCTGCAGCCCACCCGTTCTGAGCTTTGCTCAGCCACGTCGAAACGATGCTCGCAAAAAGAATGGTCGCAATATCCGCGCAGAGCGCCACGTATTCGATCGAGTCGTAACGAAGGGGCCATTTGTGCTGGCGGGATACCGACGGCTCGGGACTGACACGATCCGTAACCTCCCGATCGGGGAAATGTCGGTTCACGAAATTCATTGTCAGGACACCTGCGGTTAATATTTAATATATTATTAATTAACCAGATCTTTCAAGAGAAAAAATACTCGTTTGGCTATTTAATGTGTCGCACTGCTCGGAGACCTATCGAGATCCCTGTCGGGAATTCCGCGCGCGCATGCTGTCGAGGTACGACGGATCCAGCTCCGAAATCAGGTTCTCGAGATAGACCTTCCCGTCGGCTGAGGCTAACCGGTATGCAGCCACAAGCGCCGGCCTGAGGGCAGGCCGATGCGTAACGATGAAACTGACATCGCGTTTGATCAAGTCACGGAATTCAAGCTCCCATACCACAGCGTCTGTGGCGAACGCGACGGATAGCCGTAACGGAAGCAGATCCAAATCATTCGGCGCGGTATAGTACGACATCTTGAGCATCGCTGCCGTCCCAGACCGGGTCAAATCGTGCTTCGATGCCGCCGCGAGCATGAGCCAAATGTCGCCGCGAAACGGCGAAGAGCGTAATGCACGGGCAAACGCATTCGAAGCCACCGGAAGAGCCGTCTTTTGCTCGTCTGCGGATAATGCCGGATCCCAGCTGGATCTCGATTCCCCTCGGATCCATAGGTCTTCACGTGCTGCCGCAACTGAAGCCGGTTTCGAGATCGCATTCGGCCATGCTGCGGTCAATACGCCTGTCGGCAAAGAAGAATGACCACCGAGATACCAGGCGGGCAAGACCATCCAAATTGCCTGCACGAGCAGTGTGATACCAAGAACCATCAGAGCAACGCGGGGCCAGGCGGTGACAAGCGCTGACGCGAATCTTGGACGAGATGCCGGAGCTGGACCGCCCATCCAATCTGAAGTCTCTTTCGATCCCGGGGATATGGCATCACGGCCTGCGCCGGGGACGCTTTGACCGAACGCCAGTCCAAAAACCGCGGCGATCAAAAGTGATGCGCCCAAATCCAAAATTTCATGGTCGGCAAAGGCCAGTACCGTCAGTGTAATCGAAGCGCCAGCGCCCAAGGCTGGGTACACGTAATCGTAAGCTCGCGACAGAGACCGCCTGATCAGAATACAAGCGCCGAGCATTGCTACAACCACGAGACTGCAAAGGAACGCCCACCCCATATCCACAACAATTGCGGCGGCGGCCGTTGGCCTTTCTCGCAGCGCACCGCTTCCGATGTCCCGATAAATCGGCAAAAGAACGGCCGAAGCGCCTGCACCGGATCCCGCCGGTCGGACGTCCTGTAGCATCCGTTCTGTCGCGATCTGGCTGCTCGTTGACAAAGCGATCGTCAGATCGGTGTTCGTCCTGAACGGAATGACCGTCGCGCTGGCAATAAGAAATATTACGGCGGTTGCGAGAACGCCAGCGGTACCCCACAAACCGAAGAACCACCTGCGAATTGCGAACACCGAGAGCAGAATTCCTGATCCGAGGAGCGCGGCAACGACGGCGGTCGAGTTGGTCGGAATGAGCAGCGCGGCCATGCAGACAGTCATTGCGATGATCGCGGCGGACAGGGCTGGGAGCGGGGCTGGCCCAATTGTTCCTGGCCGACTGCGGCGCCGAAATTGATCGACTGCGCGTATTGCCGTCGCGCAGGAGAGCAAGAGGCCGAGCACTGCGACGGTTGAGCCATCGGGCCCGGCGACACCAGCAGTTTCCTTACCGAACCACACAGCTGTGGTGATCGTGGCTATCAACAGCAGGATATGCAGGACTTGCGCTGCACGATATCGGTCAAGTGTGACGACGGCAGTGACAAGGGCAGCGGCGAGCACAGCGCAATACTGGGCGAACGAGAACATCGTCGCCCCGGTATCGACCGTGATTATTTCGGCGAGGGGTTCGTTCAAGGCCGCCGATGCAGTTGCCCAGATGGCATTGCCGAGTGTGCCCATAGGCATCGGCACTGCCTGTGACGCCATCCAGAGCGCCGGAGCCGCAAGCACAACGCCGAGACCAGGCCGGAGCAGCTTGGCGAGCCCGAGGGAGGCGGATGATGGAACGATCGCAACGACCAGCGCAGCCGTTGCAAGTACGAACGACGCCAATATCCTGATTTGCAGGCTTTCTGGCATGGCGAGCGCCGCGATGATCGCCACTAACTCGGCTAACATGACAAGCCGGATAATCATGTAAACACCATCTTGTGGTGCGGCCACTCCGCTGATCCGCTAGCCGGAGAACGTGGAGCCGCTACGAGACAGCCTTAAGACCCGGAAAGACCATAACGGATGTAGTGGCTATCATGATAGTAGTAGCTCCGATGTCCGTCATATCGAGCCATGGCCTTGGTATCCGTTTTGCTGAGAACCGCCCCAATCAGCGATTCGTGAATGTTGGGTGCCGTGTGCAATGCGTGCTGCACGACATCTATTTTGGTCCGGCCCCATTCAACAACGAGAATGTAGCAGTCTATTAGAGATGAAGTGGCTCGGACATCAACTAGGGGGGTCAGGGGAGGAAGGTCGACGATGACGTAGTCATAGTCAGCTCGCAAACGATCGAACAACTTGCTTATCGCGTCGGCGCAAAGAATTTCGCTGGTGTGAAGCAGAGGTCCCCGCCGCACGGCGGGTAGAAATGCAAGATTGGTTGTCGGATCCCGCCAAATTGCGTCCGCGAGGGAGCGGCTGCCGTTTGCAACTTCGATGATTCCGGCGAGGGCTTTGGGCGCAAAGATAGCAGATAGCGAGGGATTCCTGAGGTCGCAATCGACGATGATGGCTTTCTTGCCCGTGTGCCCGATCAATTGCGCGAGCGAGGCAGCAATCGTGGTCTTGCCCTCATTCGGTAGGGCCGAGGTAATCCCGATGACCTGGGAGGAGATTTTTGCCGGATTGTGGTCGATGGCTAGCTTGATGGAGCGAATTGCCTCGGTATATCGAGAAAGCGGCATCCCGACCACGGTCCGATGAACTGCGGTCGGCGACGAAACTATCCGTTGCTGAACATCATCATCGGTTTGCTGGAGACGAACCGATGGCTTCGGGGATTTGCGGGCCGGTAGCAATGGGACCGAAGAAATGCAAGGCAATTCCAGCACGGTTTCCACTTGTGAAGAGGTACGAAAGACGCGGTCCATGACGTCTCTGAGCAGCGCCAAGCCGATGCCCAGCGCGAGACCGCCGAGGATCCCGAGCGTCAGCACCAACCTTGTCTTAGGCTTGCTCTTGCTCGGCGGCGGCGAAGCAGGAAAAACGACCCGCGTTTCCGAGATGGGGAATGTCTCCTGCTGTGCAGAGCCCATGTAACGCTGCAGGAAAGTCTCGTGCAAGCTCCGCAAGCCCTTTGCTCGGCTCTCCAGATCCTTGATAGTCAGCTCAGCAGAATTGACTGAACGGGACTGAGAGACGGCCTTGGCCAGCTGCTTTTCGATTTCTTCCTGCCGCTGTTTGGCGAACTCGAATTCGCTTCGGCTGACTTCGGCAAGTCTCTTGACCTCGTCGAAGATGGAGGCGCGAAATTCCCGGATGCGGTTACGGACACTGACAACCGCCAGGTGGTCGCGACCGACCCTGGCTGTCAACTCGGCCTCTCGCCGCGTGAGTTCCAGATATTGTTGGCGGAGCCCCGTAATGATCTGACTGTTTGTTGCATCGGCCCCGATAGCATCCAGATTGATCATCGGGGGCGGCTTTTGCGGATCGGAGGTAAGGAGAGATTCATACCGAGCCAACTTGGCCGTGGCCTCAGAGGTCTGGGCGCGTGCGGCAGCCAGTCGATTGTTGATTTCTGTGATCTGCCGCTCGTCGATGGGCTTTCCGTCCAAAGACACGATATTGTTCTGGGCCTTGTAGACATCGACGGCACGTTGTGCAGCGAGGGCTTGGTCACCGAGATCGCGCAGCCTCTCCTGCAGCCAGCTTGTTGCCCTGCGATTGGCATCGAATTTTGCATTGAGCTGGTCCGCAACATAGGTATTGGCTACCGCGTTGACGATCTCCGCGGCTCGGGCTGCGTTGCTCGAACTGAAATTGATCTCAATGACGTTGCTGAACCCGACACGCCCTGTTGAAAGCCGACTCAGAAATGCGTCTACGAGAGCGTCCGATGGTTCGCCCTTCGTATCGGGCGGGTTATCTTTCCTCGATCCAGTCGGTGCCCATGACCGAATTCGTTGCCAGAGCGACTGTAGAGATAGCCCTGACGCACTAAAGTCCGGATCGTCAGCCAGTTTCAACTGGTCGATGACCGCGACCGCGGTAGCCTTTGATCTCAGGAGCTGAAGCTGGGTCTCGATTTGATTGAGATCGAAAGCCGTCTCGGCGAGCAGTGATTGCTGCTGGACAAATAGGGGCCTTGGATTAGCCAACAGGATCTGAACCTGCGCCGTATAGGTTGGAGTCACCAAACGGAGATAGAGCATGCTGGCCGCAATTGCGAGTGCAGCAGTGACAAGGATTACGAAATATTGGCGTCGTAGAAGCCCGATGCCGTAATTGATGACGTCGCTGATTCCTCCGCCGTCTGCCTGAGCGGGTTGAGCCAGGTTCACCGGCAGCCGCAGTCTATCCGTGTGTTGAAGATTGTTCTGGAGCATCACGTACCTGTCCGACGGTGGGGTCACGTTGGGGCCGCCCGCCCGTAGACCAACGTTCAGGCAGGACGTCCGGGCGCTGGGAGATTATATACATTAAAAAAATCTGCTTGCCAAATTAAATAAATCTTATATTAATTAGGGGAGATACAAACAGGGACGAGGCAGTCGCCCCGGCGCGGTGCCGACAAAACAGACGATATTTCCGTAGCTTGCAGCACATCGTATTTGGATCGAAAATAATGTGAGCGTTCAAAGGCGGATTGGCGGACGTAAAAATTAATTCTATCGATGATTATGGTCCGCTGCTTGAAACCCGATTGAAATTAAGGGCCGGCAGGAGGTGCCTAATGCTGGAACTGCGATCCTTGGCTATCCCCGATGTCAAAGTAATTCGAGCAGATCGCATTTCCGACGGCCGCGGCTACTTCTGTGAGACCTTTCAGCGATCGGCTTTTGCCGAGAAGGGAATCTTGCATGACTTCGTTCAGGATAATCAGTCCAGCTCAGATCGGATCGGCACGGTGCGCGGCTTGCATTTCCAGCGACCGCCTTTCGCCCAGGCCAAGCTCATACGGGTGTTGAATGGGGCCATTCTCGATATTGCCGTTGATCTCCGACGTTCATCGCCCGACTTTGGCAAGCACATCGCCATCCAGTTGGATAGCGAAAGCGGTGAGCAGGTGTTCATTCCGAAGGGATTCGCGCATGGTTTCTGTACGCTGCAGCCCAAGACCGTGGTCTTGTACAAGGTCGATCAGGTCTACGCCCCGAGCCATGACGGCGGCGTCTATTGGGCTGATCCCGCACTAGCGATCAAGTGGCCCGTCACACCGTCAGAGGCTCAGATATCGCCAAAGGACCAGATTTTGCCTACGCTCAACCAGCTTGCTTGCATTTTCGAATAGTGGAGATGAGTAGAATGCGTATCCTAGTGACCGGCGGAGCGGGCTTCATCGGTTCTACTGTGTGTCGCCGTTTGGTGCTGCAGACCAGTGCCGCTGTGGTCAACATCGACAAGTTGACATACGCAGCCGACTTGACTTCGCTGACGAGCATCGAGGGGCTGGGGTCTTATGCATTCCTGCAGTCCGACATCTGCGATCGAGACGCTATGGATCTCGCGTTCGCCGACTACGAGCCGGATGCGATCATACACCTGGCCGCCGAAAGCCACGTCGACCGTTCGATCACCGGACCCGAGGCCTTCGTCAGCACCAATATAGTTGGTACCTACACGCTGTTGGAGGCGGCCAGGACCTACTACGAACGTCTGCCGCTTCCGCGGCGCAAGCAGTTCCGCTTCATCCACGTATCGACCGACGAAGTCTACGGGTCATTGGGCCCGGAGGACTTGTTTCGCGAGGACACGCCCTACAGCCCGAGTTCGCCATATTCGGCGAGCAAGGCGGCCTCGGACCACCTCGCACTCGCGTGGTTTCGAACCTACGGTCTTCCGGTCATCGTATCGAATTGTTCGAACAACTACGGGCCGTACCAGTTCCCGGAAAAGCTCATCCCGCTGACGATCATCAATGCGCTCGACCGGAAGCCGCTACCGGTCTATGGCGACGGCAGAAATATTCGCGACTGGCTTCATGTCGATGATCATGCCGCTGGCTTGATAAGACTTCTGTACGAAGGAAGACCGGGCGAGAAGTACAATTTCGGCGGAGATGGCCAGCGATCCAACCTGGAGGTGGTCACCCGGATTTGTGACGTGGTGGATCGGTTGTCCCCGGGCGCGGGAGCGAGACGATCTCTCATTAGGTTCGTGCCGGATCGTCCAGGACATGATGCGCGCTATGCGATCGACGCGTCGAAGGCACATCGCGAACTAGGCTGGGAACCGACGAGGACCTTCGAACAGGGCTTGGCCGAAACAGTCGGATGGTATCTCGACAATCGTGCATGGTGGCAGCGTGCTCGCTGCGGTGTCTATGACGGCTCGCGTCTGGGTCTGCTCGCTGCTCAACATTGAGGTGAAGATGACAGATCGACCCATCCTCATTGCCGGGCGGAACGGTCAGTTGGCAAAGTGTCTTCGTGATCTCGCTGCGATGCGCGGTCTGCCCGCGGTGGCTCTCGGGCACCGAGAACTCGATCTGGAGAACCGCGAAGGGATCGATAAGCTCATCGCGTCGATCGCGCCGTCTGCAATAATCAATACGGCCGCTTATACGGCTGTTGATCGGGCCGAATCTGAAGCGGCGAAAGTGTTCAGCATCAACCGCGATGGTGCGGCAACGCTGGCAAATGTCGCTTGGCAGATGAATGTTCCACTCATCCATCTCTCGACCGACTATGTGTTCGACGGCGCAAAACCGGATGCGTACGACGAAAGCGACATTCCCGCGCCGTTAAATGTCTACGGCGTGTCGAAGCTTGCCGGCGAAGCTGCTGTATTGGCCGCGCACCCGCTCGCGACCGTGATCAGATGCTCGTGGCTTTACAGCCCCTATAGCTGCAATTTCGTTCGAACGATGTTGCGGTTATGCGGGACGCAGCCCATCGTAAGGGTTGTCCGAGACCAGCACGGAAATCCGACCTACGCATACGACCTCGCGGAGGCTATCCTTCAGATCGCAGAACGGTCAGTAACAGTCGATCGCAGGGCAGCAGCCGGCATCTTTCATCTCACCGGGCAGGGCGAGACAAGCTGGCACGACTTTGCGAAGGCAATCTTCGACGAGATTTCCCGTCGTGGAGCGCGGGTTCCGGCGCTCGAGGCGATCACGACGGAAGAGTTTCCGACCGCTGCGCGTCGACCCCGAAACTCGCGCCTGGATTCATCCAAGGCCGAACGCGTGTTCGGGATTCGATTGCCGCCTTGGCGCCATTCGCTCGAAGCCTGTCTCGACCAGCTAGTCGGAGAAGGAGAAACCGATGTTGAAGGGAATCGTGCTGGCTGGCGGCAGCGGAACGCGCCTCTATCCGATCACGCGCGTGGTCAGCAAGCAGTTGCTCCCGATCTATGACAAGCCGATGATCTACTATCCTCTGTCGACGCTGATGTTGGCAGGGATCCGCGAAATTCTGATTATCACCACGCCTTCAGACCGGTGTCAGTTCGAGCTGTTGCTGGGGGACGGCAGCCAGTGGGGCATTCGGCTCAGCTACGCGGAGCAAACCCGTCCCGCCGGTCTCGCGGACGCCTTCATTGTTGGTGCCGATTTCATTGGAAGCGATCGTGTGGCGATGGTGCTTGGTGACAATATTTTCTTCGGCGATGGCCTGAGCGAACTGCTTGCCAGGGCGGCAGGACGTGAGGAAGGCGCAACAGTTTTTGCTTATCACGTGCGGGACCCAGAACGTTACGGCGTCGTCGCGTTTGATGAGGCGGACCGCCCAGTATCGATCGAGGAGAAACCCAGACGGCCAGCTTCGAATTGGGCAATCACCGGGCTGTATTTCTTCGATAATCGCGTTATCCGCTACGCTCGTCGCGTCGAGCCATCGTCGCGCGGAGAGCTCGAGATTACCGATCTTCAGATGCGCTACCTTGCGGCCAAAACGCTACATGTTGAGCGCATGGGGCGGGGGTTCGCCTGGCTGGATACCGGCACGGTTGAGTCGCTCATCGATGCCGGGACGTTCGTACAGACCCTGGAAAAGCGGCAGGGAATGAAGATCGCCTGTCTCGAGGAGGTCGCCTTCAGACTCGGCTTCATCAATCGTGATCAACTTCTCGCGCTGGCGCAACCGTTGGAGAAGAGCGGCTACGGCAAATATCTGAACGAAATCACTCGGCTACCGCATTTCGTTTCGCACTAAATGGCCCTCAGTCCATATTTGGAGTTATGTTAAAATCTACGCGCATTGAATTGACTGGCAGTTTAAAATAGAATTAAAATATATATTGGCGATTTATTTAATCGGTATAGCCATGCTGGTTCAAAAGGCGAGCGTCTTCGGTCGGGGAGCCCGGGCCGTTTTTCCAGGGGAAGATATTCCCGCCTTTTGGCGAGAAGCCTCGTTCGGGAATGCATTCGATGGCTCCGATCCGCCCGGCCGGTGGGATCCGCCGTTTGCTAATTTGCCACCAAGTGACGCCACTTTCTTCCCGCAATCGTCTCGGGCCAGTCCGGGCGACCCGCCGGACCTACGCTGCGTTGTGCCCCGCCTCTTCGCGGCATCTTCCCAGTCGCGATTGTCTGCTCTGCTGTCTTCGACGTCTTTGACGAGCCGCCATCTGGGTTTGGTCCCGACGTTCCCATCTGTGGCAAACGAAGGGACGCCGCCGACATCATCATCGGTTTCGACACCGGGCACCACTCACTGGAACAATTCGAGGGACGGAGTCTGGAATGTCGCTACGAACTGGAGCGCCGGCGTCCGGGGCATCATTGACTCTGCCTTCCTCGATGCGGCGGGAGCGTATGTCGGCACCAGCACGGCCCTCGTTGATATCGAGAGCCTGGTCGTTGATGCCGGCGCGACGCTTTCGTTCGGTGCCGGGTCGCCCTTTATCGTCGAAGACGATGCAGTGAACAATGGGACTGTCGACGCTGGGGCATTCCTTGGCAATCGCATTGCTGCGGGGGACATCAAGGGTCACGTCAGCGGCACGGGATCTTTCGAAATTTCAGACAAGGCGATCCTGGAGATCGGAGGTTCGGTTTCCGGGCAATTCTTGAATGGATCGTTCTCTGGCATAACCGTGTCGTTCGATACGGGGGTTGGCACACTTGTCCTCGACCAGTCGGCCAAGTTCCAGGGGTTGATTGCCGGTTCATCGCCGGGGGCACCGCTTTCGCCAGAGAACTTCATCGACTTGAAGGATCTGCCCTTCACATCGTCGATGTCGGCGACTGTCCATTATGACAACAGCTCGAATATCAGCGTGGTCGATTTCAGCAATGGTGCGGCCAATGTCACCTTGCTGTTCTCGGGGATGGACTCGAATTGGAATTTCAGAAGCGACGGGCAGGGAGGCACCATTGTCTCCGATCCACCCACAAATCCCATCGTACTGGAAAACCAGAAGCCAGGTACGCGGAAAAGTGTCTGGCAGATCCAGCCGGGCGGCAATTCGCATCTGACCCAGGGATTTGCGACAGCAATCAGCGCCAATGTCGGCGGGACGGTCCAATTCAAGATCAACAACCTGACCGGCAATCCGAACTATCGCGTCGATGTTTACCGGCTGGGCTATTACGGCGGTGATGGTGCCAGGATGGTTACGAGCCTGCAGCATCAGGCCGCAGCTTCCGTCGTCCAACCCGCTCCATTGACGGACCCATCTAAGGGCCTAGTAGATGCCGGCAATTGGAGCGTGACCGACTCCTGGAGCGTGCCAACCGATGCGGTCTCGGGCGTCTACATCGCCAACGTCGTCAACGGCACCGAAATTTTCCAGATCCCGTTCATCATAAGGAACGACGCTTCGCACAGCGACATCGTCCTCCAGACAAGTGATGAAGACTGGCAAGCCTACAACGGCTGGGGAGGGGCCAACCTTTATTTCGGGAACGGCCCGGGCATCAACGGATCAGCCTTCGCGGTCAGTTACAATCGCCCCTTAGTAACGCGTGACGGCGAGGGAACCTTTTCCGAGGGGGGAGACTCCCCGTTCACGGCCGAGTTTGCGGCCATTCAGTGGCTCGAGCAAAACGGGTACGATGTCTCCTACATTTCTGGAATCGACGCTGCGACAAACGGCTCGTTGTTGCTGAACCATAAGATCTTCATGGACGCGGGGCATGACGAGTATTGGACCGAAGCTCAGCGCGCTAACGTAGAGGCCGCGGCGCATGCCGGCGTGAACCTTGCGTTTCTCACAGGCAACGAGATCTTCTGGAAAACAAGGTTGGCGCCCAGCATCGACGGGAGCGGATCAGCCAACCGCACACTCATCAGCTACAAGGATACGCATGCAAATGCGTTGATTGATCCGACAGGACGGGCGACCGGCAATTTCGCTGATCCGCGGTTCGGTCCGCCTCTTCCCGCGAATGAGTTGACCGGTACATTGTTCGCAGTCAACGCATTTCGGTATGACACTATCACGATACCGTATCCGATGACCCAATTGCGTTTCTGGCGCAATACAGCTGTCGGGCAAACGGCTCCCGGGCAGACCGCCTCGCTCGTACCGGGCCTTTTAGGCGTCGAATGGGACGTCGCACCCGACAACGGATTCCGCCCAGCCGGTTTGGTCAATGTCTCATCTTCAACAGTGCAGGTGAATGGACAGTATCTCCTTGACTATGGCAACACGTTCGCAAATGGCACAGCGACCCACAATCTCGTAGTGCATCGGGATCCCGTTAGTGGTGCACTGATATTCTCGGCCGGTTCAATCAACTGGTCGTGGGGGCTTGCTAGCGACCACGACGGGCCGGCGACTCCGGTGGATCCCAATGTACAGCAGGCGATGGTCAATCTGTTCGCCGACATGGGGGTTCAGCCGGGGACGCTGCAAGCGAGCTTGACGATCGCGACCCAATCGACAGACGCTACAGCGCCGACCTCCGGCATCACGAATCTCTCGGCTGCCACCGTTGCCGCGGGGCAATCGATCACAGTGACGGGGACGGCCACTGACGCAGGTGGAAAGATTGCCGGAGTCGAGGTTTCCACCGATGGTGGCGCAACCTGGCATCCCTCCACCAGCAACGTCGGTGCGGCGAACGCGACGTGGTCATACACGTTCGTCACAGGCGCTCAGGGGACATATAATCTCAAGACCAGGGCGGTAGACGATAGCCTGAACCTGGAAACACCCGCTGCAGGTGTTACTTACACCGTCAATCCGTCTTCCAACCTGACACTCTTCAGCATTGCCGATACGCCCACGGTGATCTCGAACGACGATTCCGGCTCAGTTGAGCTTGGTGTCAAATTCGTCCCCACCGTGTCGGGCAAGATCACCGGCATTCGTTTCTACAAAGCGTCTGAGAACATTGGCACTCACATCGGTGATCTCTGGACCACAAACGGCACCCTGCTTGGGAGCGCCACCTTCACCAACGAAACGGCGAGCGGCTGGCAGCAGGTTAATTTCGCCACGCCTATCAGTGTGAACGCTGGCGTGACGTATGTTGCTTCCTATCACACGAACACCGGCCACTATTCCTCAACTGATTTCTACTTCATCAACTATGGAGGCCTTACGAAAGGGGCGCTCACTGCGCCTGGCAGCAGCCTCAACGGCGTCTTTGCCTATGGCAGTGGCCCGATCTTCCCCGACGACGTTTCCTCTACAAAGGCCGCAAATTACTGGGTCGACGTCGTTTTCTCTGATTCCGGCACGACGTCACCACAAGCTAACGGGGACAGCGGCTTCACGGTTAGTCAAAATGGTGTGCTGAACATTCCGGCATCAACGCTGCTCGCGAACGACACCAACCCGTCCGGATTGGCTTTCTCACTTAGTGGCGTCAGTAATCCGGTCAATGGAAGCGTAAGCTACAATTCGCAAAATCAGACCGCGACTTTTGCCCCTGCCAATGGTTATGCCGGGACAGCGGGTTTCACCTATACGATCACGGACACGAGTGGGCAAAGCGGGTCTGGCCAGGTATCGCTCAACGTCAGTTATCCAGTCTCTGCGCAGAGTCTGTTCGGCACCAATGATGCGCCAGGGGCCCCCAATTCCGGCGATACCAGCCCCGTCGAAGTTGGAGTCAAGTTTACCTCATCCGTGAACGGGACAATAACCGGCCTGCGCTTCTACAAGGGATCTTTGAATACCGGTCCCCATGTTGCGGATCTCTGGAGCTCGACCGGTACCCTGCTTGCGACTGCCACGTTCACGAACGAGACAGCCAGCGGCTGGCAGCAGGTCAACTTCTCCACTCCTGTGGCCATCACGGCAGGCACCACCTACGTCGCGTCCTACCACACGAACGATAATTATTCCGGTACGCAGAACTATTTCACGACGTCGCTTACCAACGGCCAGTTAACGGCTCCGGCTAGCGGCAATGGTGTCTATGGCTACGGATCCGGAAGCATTTTCCCGACCAGCACCTACAAAGCTTCCAACTACTGGGTCGACATCGTGTTCAGCGGATCCTCGACCACCAACAATACACCGCCAACCGCGGTTGCTGACGTCGGTGACGCCACCGAAAAGGGCGGCGTGAACAACAGCACCGGTGGCACGGCGGCCACCGGCAACGTGCTGACCAACGATACCGATCCCGATGCGAACGATACCAAGACGGTCACCGCCTTTAGCTTCGGCTCGACCAGTGGTGCACTCGGTTCAGCGCTCTCTGGAGCGCATGGCAGCCTGGTGCTCAATGCCTCGGGCACCTTCACGTACACGGTCAGCGAGACGGATCCGGCCGTGCAGGCCTTGCGGCTGTCGACCAACACGCTCGCCGACGTGTTCAATTACACGATGCGCGACACCGCCGGCGCCACGTCATCGACAACGCTCACCGTTACCATTCATGGCGCCAACGACGCACCAGTGCTGGCCGTCCAGACCGGCGATCAGACCGCGACAGTCGGCACGTCATTCTCCTTAACGCTGCCTGCGGGCACCTTCACCGACGTCGATTCCGGGGATTCGCTGGCCTACACGGCGACCGCCGCCGATGGCACGGCACTTCCCGCATGGCTGACCTTCGATGCCTCGACTCGGACCTTCAGCGGGACACCAACGTCCACCAGTGCTGGCACCCTCAGCGTCAAGACATCGGTCTCCGATTTCGGCGGTCTGTCAGCCAGCGAGACGTTCAATCTCGCGGTGACGACAGCGTCCTCATCCGTGAGCCTGTTCTCGAACTCGGACACGCCGGCAATCCTTTCGGATTCCGATCCGTCGCAAATCAACCTTGGCGTGCAATTCGCCTCCTCCGTGGCAGGCACGATCACTGGCATCAAATACTACAAGAGCGCAAATGACACCGGGACTCATACGGGCTCGTTGTGGAGCAGCACCGGTACGCTGCTGGCGAGCGCGACCTTCGCCAACGAGGGTAGCAGTGGCTGGCAGACCGTCACGTTTAGCAATCCCGTGTCGATCGCGGCTGGCGCCACCTACGTCGCGAGCTTTCACAGCAACGGCCATTATGCTGCCACCGCCAACTACTTCACCACCGCTCGCACTAGCGGTCCACTCACGGCTCCTGCCAACATCAATGGCGTCTACACCTACGGAACGAGCAATCTGTTCCCGACCAGCACCTACAAAGCCGCCAACTACTGGGTCGACATCGTGTTCAGCGGATCCTCGACCACCAACAATACACCGCCAACCGCGGTTGCTGACGTCGGTGACGCCACCGAAAAGGGCGGCGTGAACAACAGCACCGGTGGCACGGCGGCCACCGGCAACGTGCTGACCAACGATACCGATCCCGATGCGAACGATACCAAGACGGTCACCGCCTTTAGCTTCGGCTCGACCAGTGGTGCACTCGGTTCAGCGCTCTCTGGAGCGCATGGCAGCCTGGTGCTCAATGCCTCGGGCACCTTCACGTACACGGTCAGCGAGACGGATCCGGCCGTGCAGGCCTTGCGGCTGTCGACCAACACGCTCGCCGACGTGTTCAATTACACGATGCGCGACACCGCCGGCGCCACGTCATCGACAACGCTCACCGTTACCATTCATGGCGCCAACGACGCACCAGTGCTGGCCGTCCAGACCGGCGATCAGACCGCGACAGTCGGCACGTCATTCTCCTTAACGCTGCCTGCGGGCACCTTCACCGACGTCGATTCCGGGGATTCGCTGGCCTACACGGCGACCGCCGCCGATGGCACGGCACTTCCCGCATGGCTGACCTTCGATGCCTCGACTCGGACCTTCAGCGGGACACCAACGTCCACCAGTGCTGGCACCCTCAGCGTCAAGACATCGGTCTCCGATTTCGGCGGTCTGTCAGCCAGCGAGACGTTCAATCTCGCGGTGACGACAGCGTCCTCATCCGTGAGCCTGTTCTCGAACTCGGACACGCCGGCCATTCTGTCGAATTCCGATACGTCGCAAGTCAACCTTGGCGTGCAATTCACCTCCTCCGTGGCAGGCACGATCACTGGCATCAAGTACTACAAGAGCGCAAATGACACCGGGACTCATACGGGCTTCTTGTGGAGCAGCACCGGCACGCTACTGGCGAGCGCGACCTTCACCAACGAGGGTAGCAGTGGCTGGCAGACCGTCACGTTCAGCAATCCCGTGTCGATCGCCGCTGGCATCCCCTACGTCGCGAGCTTTCACAGCAACGGCCACTATGCCTCCAGCACCAGCTACTTCACCACCGCTCGCACCAGTGGTCCGCTCACGGCTCCTGCCAACATCAATGGCGTCTACACCTACGGAACGAGCAATCTGTTCCCGACCAACACCTACAAAGCCGCCAACTACTGGGTGGATGTCATGTTCAACAGCTTGAGCGGCGGCGCCAACCAGCTACCAGTCGCTGCAAACGACAGCGGCCTCTACGCCACGCAGAACGTCCCCTTCGCGATACCGACCTCGGTACTGCTTGCCAACGACACCGATCCCGATGGCGATAAGCTCACGATCACGGGCGCGAGCGGCGGTGTGAATGGCGTTGCCAGCTTCAACGCCCAAAGCAACAGCGTGAGCTTCACTCCGACGACCGGCTACACGGGATCGGCGTCCTTCAACTACAGCATCTCCGACGGCCATGGTGGCACCGCCAGTACATCCGTCGCTCTCAATGTGACCGCTGCGTCTTCGACGACTGTGGGCCTGTTCAGCGCAAGTCAGGTGCCTAGCATTGTGGCAGCCAATGATCCAAATTCAGTGGAACTGGGCGTCAAGTTTCAGACGTCTACCCCAGGCGATGTTGTCGGCATTCGCTTTTACAAGGGGCCGTCCAACACGGGCACCCACGTTGCGGATCTTTGGAGCAGCACTGGGAATTTGCTGGCAACCGCGACATTTACCAGCGAAACGGCCGGCGGCTGGCAGCAGGTCAATTTTGCCACGCCCGTGACGATCATGCCGGGAACCACCTACGTCGCCTCCTATCACACCGCGGGAAATTACGCGGCTGATCCGGGCCTCCTCGCCAGCGCAATTACCAACGGACCTCTGACGGCTCCATCCTCGGCATCGATCGCAGGCAACGGTGTGTTTGCGTATGGGACGGATAGCCTATTTCCAAACAACACTTACAACGCAACGAGCTACGGCGTTGATGTGGTTTTCAGGCAGCAGCTCGCAGCATAGGAGATACCAGATGCACGCCGAACTTTATACCGACGGAATCGAAGAAATTACCGTTAGCGGAACCATCGTCCGCGTCGATCTGGTTAGTCTTTCACCGACGGAGCGTGACGCCAACAATGTCCCGAAACGCGTGTTTTCTCAGCGGCTGATCTTTTCGGTCGAATCCTTCGCCAATTCGGTCGATGTGATGCAGAAGGCGCTTCAAGGGTTGGTCGACGCCGGCGTAGTCCGGCGAAATCAGCCAGCTGAGTCGCACAACAGTACGTCGGTCGTACGCGATGCGCTCGCGCCCAGCACGCCACGGTCTCATAATGTCTCTTCGAACTTCCGGTGAAATCGACGCCGCTGGTGGCGCGAAAGGCCGGGTTGTGGACCCGTCTGGATTGGCGACGCAGACGGCATTGGAGTGCCTGTCCAAGATTGCCGGTTATCATGGGATCGACCTGCCGGTCGAGCGTCTGAAGCACGCCTATGCCGTAGCCGCTCCGCTCTCGTTGAACCTTCTGTTGCGCATGGCCAAGGATGCAGGTCTGCGCGCGAGAAGCACGAAAATCGAGTGGGGTGCGCTGATCCGTCTCGGAGAAGCCTATCCGGCGTTGACGCGGCTAACCAATGGCAACTGGATCGTTGTCCTTGGTGCAGGACAGGGAGCTGAGGGCACTGAGGTCGTCAGCGTCTTCGACCCGCTCGCCGACCGCAAGGACGAGGTCTTGGTTGTCGACCGGGACCGATTCTGTGCCCAATGGGCCGGGGACACCATCCTGATCAAGCGCGAGCAGTTGACACAGGATGGGCGCAGAAATTTCGGCCTCCGGTGGTTCGTACCGGAATTGCTTCTTCAATGGCGACTGTTCAGGGACGTCGCGATTGCCGCCGTCATGCTCTATGCGTTGGGCCTCGTCGTCCCGATCTTTTTCCAGCTCGTCATCGACAAAGTTCTGGTTCACGAGAGCTACACCACGCTCTACGTACTCGCGGCAGGCGCGGCCGCAGCACTCGTCTTTGACGCGATATTCGGCTTTCTGCGGCGCTACCTGCTACTTTATGCGACCAATAAGGTCGACATTCGAGTTGCTACAAAGACGTTCGGTCATCTCCTCGGGCTGCCGGTCACCTTCTTCGAGCACATGGCAGCGGGGGTCTTAGTCAAGCACATGCAGCAAGCGGCGCGGATCCGTGAGTTTCTGACCGGCCGACTATTCTTAACCACCCTCGACGCGCTTTCGCTATTCGTCTTCCTGCCGGTACTTGCGATCTACAGCGTCAAGTTGACACTTATGGTTTTGGCCTTCACTGCCGCGAGCGGTGCTGTTGTCGGCCTGCTCATGGGCCCTTTCCGGCGACGTCTTTACGATCTTTACCAGGCGGAAGGTGCGCGGCAGGCTCTCCTCGTCGAAACAGTTCACGGTATGCGCACGGTGAAGTCGCTGGGGATGGAGCCCGTGCAGGGCAGGATTTGGGATAGCCGCTGTGCACAGTCGATTACCATGCGATTCGGTGTCGAGAAGATTTCCGCCGGTGCCCAGGCGCTCACCGGATTTCTCGAGAAGATCATGACACTTGGGATCATCGCTGTCGGAGCACTCGATGTCTTCGCTGGAGAAATGACAATCGGCGCGCTGGTCGCGTTTAACATGTTGGCCGGCAGGGTCTCCGGACCACTGGTCCAACTCGTGACCATGGTGCACGAATACCAGGAAGTTGCTCTTGCGGTGAAAATGCTCGGCGAGGTGATGAATCAGAAGCCTGAGCGAGATGGCAAGAAAGATGGGCTGCGGCCCGACTTCGCCGGAAAAATCGAGTTCGAAGGTGTTTCTTTTCGCTACGGAGCTGAGGGAGCGCCGGCGCTCGATGATGTCTCCTTCACCGTCGAGCCAGGTTCGATCTTCGGGATCGTGGGCCGAAGCGGCTCCGGCAAGACGACGCTCACAAGGCTGATTTCGGGCATGTATCCGGTGCAACAGGGGCTGCTCCGTGTTGACGGATACGATTCGAGGGAACTCGACTTGGCACACCTGCGCCGAAACCTCGGAATCGTCTTGCAGGATAATTTCCTGTTTCGAGGGACGGTCCGCGACAATATCGCATGCGTGAAACGGGACGCGACATTCGCCGAAGTCGTCGCTGCTGCACAGCTCGCAGGCGCCGACGAGTTCATCGAGCGGTTGCCCCGTGGCTTCGACACCATGCTCGAGGAAGATGCCTCGAATCTGTCCGGCGGGCAGAAGCAGCGGCTCGCGATTGCGAGGGCTCTGATCGTCAATCCACGGATCGTGATTTTCGATGAGGCGACGAGTGCCCTCGATTCCGAAAGCGAAATGATCATCAAGCGCAACCTCCGCCGTTTGGCAGCAGGGCGCACCGTCATCATCGTCTCGCATCGGCTGTCAATGCTGACTGAAGCAAGCCGGATCCTGGTGATGGACCGCGGCCGAATCGTTGACGTGGACCGCCACGACCACCTCCTGTCGAAATGCACCATCTACAGGCATTTGTGGAACCAACAGATGAAACAGATTGCATGATGGAGCCAAGGCAACCACGGACGGACGCGAACACGAACGGTCTGGTCCTGGCCAGAACGGTCGAGCGACGGCGGAAGCTATTCAGGCCGGTGCCGAGGCGAGCGCCTGTGATCGCCGAATTCCAGTCGGATGCAACCGAAGTCGAGCAGCAAGCGCCGCCGCGGCTCGCGCGTCTTACCCTCTACAGCGTGCTTGGGCTAATTGCCTTCGCGGTCACCTGGGCATCCGTTTCGCAAGTGGAGATGATCGTCACGGCGCAGGGGAAATTGACCACGACACGTCCAAACCTGGTCGTACAGCCGTTGGAAACGTCGGTCATACGCGAGATCCACGTCAAGGCCGGTGATCGCGTCAACCGCGGCGACGTTCTGGCTACGCTGGATCCGACCTTCTCGCAGGCTGATTTCGATCAATTGCGCGGCAGGGTGGCTGGTTTCGATGCGTCGATCGATCGCCTGGGCGCCGAAGTGAATGGAACGGAGTATGCCGCCAAGGAGCTCACAAATGCTGACCAAATCCTGCAGGGCAAGTTGTTCTTGCAGAGGAGAGCCGCCTATGAGGCGCAGATCCAGAACTATGACGCACAGATCGCTTCCGCTCGAGCCAATCTGAAGACAGCGCAGGACGAAGAGACGGTTCTCCTTCAGCGACTCGATACGATGCGTTCAATTGAAGCCATGCGCACCACGCTGATGGACAAAGAGGTCGGTTCGAGGCTGAACTTTCTACTGTCTCGCGATGCACGGCTCGAGGTTGAGAGCAATCTGGCGCGCGTTCGTGGCAGTATCGCCGATACGACCCATCGGCTGGACAAGGCCCGCGCTGACCAGAAGGTCTTCACCGAGGAGTTTCGTCGCACCACTTATCAGGAACTGGCAGAGACGCTGCCGAAGCGCAACAGCGCAGCAGAGGAATTGAAGAAAGCCGACCGTCGTCGGCAGCTGATCGTCCTGCAGGCGCCGGCAGATGCCGTGGTGCTGGACATCGCAAACCGCACAGTCGGCTCGGTGGTTCGCGAAGCGGAAACGCTGTTTGTCCTGGTTCCTCGTGATGTGCCTCTCCAGGCGGAGGTCAATGTCGAGGGTCGGGATATCGGTCAGGTGGCGCTTGGACAAGCGGTCCGGATCAAGTTCGAAGCGTTTCCTTTCCAGAAATATGGAACGGCAACGGGCGAGGTCCGCGTCATCAGCCAGGACACGTTCTCGCCCGATCCGAAGGCCGAAGGTGCGCGCCGCGCGCCAGCTCCCTATTACCGCGTACTGGTCGATTTGTCCGACACGCACCTTCGGCTGCCGGCTGAGCGCATTCAACTGATTCCGGGTATGGCGGTGACGGCCGAACTGAAAGTCGGCAAGCGCACCGTGATTTCTTATTTCCTGTACCCCTTGCTTCGCGGTCTGGATGAAAGCATCCGGGAGTACTAGGCATTCAGCGCCAACAGCGATTCAATGAAAGCAATTCCAACGGCATGGCAGCACGCTTCGCATGAATTGCAGACGATTGGTAATGCGCGATCTGCCTGTCTCACTTTGCACAGGGCTCACGGCGCGAGCCAGGGGCCGACGAAGACGAACGTCGCCTGGTCCGCGCCACACCGGTGTTGCGAAGGGACTGACACCCGGCAGAGCCACGTGCTGCGGCGAACCGATCGCCTGGAATGTTCTGCGCATCGAGACTGCAAAGCGCGTCGGCCGCTGAGGTGCAGAATAATAATCGAGAACATGGCTTATCTGGCCTCGATTAATCCGCCTTACGCGAAATTACTCAAATATACCCGGGGTCTGCAGGAGATTATGTATTTTAAAAATCCGGTAATTTAATCACTTGAAAATAAAAGTCGCCTCTGTATTATGAAAATATAAATCAAATACCGAAATTAAATAATTTGAATGGTCGTGTTTCCTCGCAGGAGCCGTGATGCGCGCGCAGCGTCGATATTCGAAACATGACACCGAGACCGTGGCTCTCGCGAGAGAGGCCATGCGCAGCCGGCAGCGCATGTGGCGGCGATACATCAGGACCAAGACTGCTTGCCAAGCGCTTAGCTATGAAGGAGCGTGTCATGATCTTCGTAACCGTCGGTACGCAAGTCCAGTTTGACCGTCTGATCCAAACGGTCGACGATTGGGCCGGTGCACGGGCGAGAAGCGATGTTTTCGCTCAGATCGGGCCATCAAAGCATCAGTGCAAGCACATCCGCACCGAACGATTTGTTGACCCCGGTGGATTCAGGAATTGCGTTGAGGCGGCAAGCCTCGTGATCGCTCATGCAGGCATGGGCTCCATTATCACCGCCCTCGAACTTGGAAAGCGAATCATTGTCATGCCGCGTCGTGCGAGCTTGGGCGAACACCGAAACGATCATCAGGTCGCAACGGCAAAACAGTTCGCCGCACAGGGCCGGATTGAGGTCGCTTTCGAGGAAAGGGAATTATCCGACAAACTCGATCAATTGGACGTCCTCAACCGGTGCGAGCGCCTTGGTGGTGAAGCATCACCACAGCTGATCCTGACAATTCGGACTTTTATTGAAACAGGACATATCCGTTCACAACCTACCAGCGCTTCAGCTTAGGCGGTCAATATGGAGCTACAAGACGGTCGAGCCTCTTCTCCTCGCCGGTCACGCCGGAACGATGATGGAAGGGGTGCATTTACCAACAACGAGGACTGCCGAATGAACGCGCAGCCATGCTCGACGTATCCTCCATGATCGTGAGATGGAATGTCGGAGATACACTGCGCGTGTGCCGGCGTTCATTTTCGACTGGGTATTGGCCAGCAGTTCGGCTATCGCCAGAGCAACCGAAAGCCATAGCCAAGTAAATTCTACATTTCACCCGATTTCAAACCACTGGTGCAGTTATGTCGAACGACACAATAGGAATTGGAGTTATCGGATACGGCTATTGGGGACCGAACTTGGTCCGCAATTTCGCTGCTCATCCCTCGGTTCGTCTAGTGGGCGTATGCGACTTTGATGCGGAAAAGCTCGCGGCAAGCAAGCGGCTTTATCCGGGGGTGATAACGACGTCCTCCTGCGACGAGCTGCTCAAGAACCCTGCCGTCGATGCCGTCGCCGTCGCTACGCCGGTTAATACACACTATGAACTGGCTCTATCCGCACTGAAGGCGGGCAAGCACGTTCTGGTGGAGAAGCCGCTTGCACAAAATTCAGATCTGGCCCGACGCCTGATCGATGAGGCGGCTCGGCGATGCCTGATATTGAGCGTGGACCACACTTTCATCTACACGCCCGCGGTGCGGAAAATCCGCGAACTCTTGGTCAAGAAAGAGCTCGGTAATGTCTACTACTACGACAGCACACGCGCGAGCCTTGGCTTGTTCCAGAGCGATGTCAATGTGATCTGGGACTTGGCGGTGCACGATATTTCGATCATCCACTATATCTTCGATGAGCAGCCCGTTGCCGTTTCGGCGACAGGATCATGCCATGTGGTCGGCTCGCCGGAAAACATGGCTCATATAACGTTGTTCTTCGATAGCGCGTGTGTAGCCCACATTAGCGTCAACTGGCTCTCGCCAATCAAAGTCCGCCAGACGTTCATCGGAGGCAGCAAGAAGATGATCGTTTACGACGATCTTGAACCGACGGAAAAGATCAAGGTATATGACAAGGGCATCACAGTTGATGGCCCCTCCGACAAAGCCCATCAATTCCGGATCGGTTATCGGGCTGGCGATATGTGGGCTCCCCACGTGTCCCCGAAGGAAGCGCTGCAGGTCGAGGTCGACCACTTTATCGATTGTGTGCGCAGCGGGACGCGACCGATTTCAAGTGGCATGTCCGGACTGCGGGTGATCGAGGTCCTGGAGGCTGCATCCCGCTCGATCGCCGAGCATGGCAAACCGGTCCTGCTGAAACGCCAGCCGCGCAGGGCCCCGGAACGTGCGACGGCAACGGTCTGAATCATTGGCGGGCGATATTCAAATGCGCGAACAGCGCGACGGTCTTGCGATTAGTGCGGTACAACGCTCCATCCTGTTTTCGGCGGTCGATCGCTATGGCAGTCTTGTGCTGTTCCTGGTCGCTACCGCGGTTCTCTCTCGTCTGCTGTCGCCCGCGGAATTCGGAGTGTACGCGGTCGTCAATGCCGTCACCGCGGTAATTGGTGCATCCTTTCAGGAGTTCGGGGGCGGAAACTATCTGATTCAGAAGCGTGATCTATCTCCAGCCGATGTTCGCTCAGCTTTCACCATCTCGCTCGGGATCTCAGTGGCCATAGCGCTTCTTCTGTTTGTTCTTGCAGGCGCGCTCTCAGATCTTTTCGCCCAGGACGGTCTCAAGAGGGGCATTGAGGTGTCGGCGATGAATTTTTTCCTGGCACCAGTGTCAGGGACAATTTCGGCCTTGCTGCGCCGGGACATGAAGTTCGGCACGTTAGCCATTTGCAACTTCGCCGCGGGTGTGGCTGTTGCTCTGGTCTCGATCGGGCTAGCGATGGCGGGATTCAGCTATATGGCGCCGGTCTGGGGAGCCCTGACGGGAAGCGTGATTTTGACCTTGGCGCTGCTCGCCAGTCATCGGGACTTAAACGCACTGCGTCCCTCGCTCCTCAAATACCGCGAGATCGTCAGCTTTGGCCTTTATGCCAGCGGGGTTAGCGTCATCAACGTGTTCTACAATCTGGCGCCCCAGCTATTCCTTGCAAGAACTCTGGACTTTATGTCCGTCGGTCTGTACAGCCGCGCGATTAACCTAACGCAAACGTTCGACAAGCTCGTTACGCAAGTATTGAACCCTGTGATCATGCCGGCGATTGTCGCAAGGCGCGAAGCGGGGGACGACCTGAAGGCCATCTATCTCGAGGCGATCGAGCTGCTTTCCGCCGCGCACTGGCCGTTCCTGATATTCGTGGCGCTTATGGCGCGACCGATCATCGCGATCTGGCTCGGCGAGACGTGGCTGGAGGTCGTGCCTCTCGTGCGGCTGCTCTGCATCGCAAACATGGCGCTTTTTGCAGCGTGCTTGAGTTATCCCATGCTTGTAGCGGTTGGAAGCGTGCGGGACGCTTTGATCTCCTCCTTCATCTCCCTACCTCCGTCGCTTCTTGTAATTTTTTGCGCATCCTTCTTCGGTGTGCAGGCTGTCGCCGCCTCCGCCGTTTTGACGTTGCCCTTCCAAGCTGCAGTTGCGATCTATTTTATCGGCCGGCACCTAGGCCTTAAACCAACGGACATTGCTCGAGCGCTGATGAAGAGTGGGGTCGTCACAGCGATAACAGCATTGGGCACATTCGGCTGCGCGGCGCTGACGGAACAGGGAATCCTGACGTCATTTGCCGGTTTGGCCTCGGGATTGTGTGCTGCGGCGCTTTGCTGGTGCCTAGGGCTGCTGCTGACCGGCCACCCGCTGCTGCATCAGCTCCATCTCGCTGCAGCTAGTCTGGCCCGTGTTGCACCGAAGCTGAGGCCATCGCGTTCGGCCCTGTGAGGCCTTGCGATTCTTGGAGGCGGAGATGCCCATTACGAACGACGTAAAGCTCGGTAGGGACGTCAGGATTTTTCATCCCGATCTAGTCAACCTGTATGGTTGCACGGTTGGTGACGAGAGCAAAATCGGAACCTTCGTCGAAGTCCAGGAGGGGGCAAAGATAGGCGCGCGTTGCAAGATATCGTCGCACAGCTTCATCTGCGAGGGCGTCACAATCGAGGATGAAGTGTTTGTTGGTCATGGTGTGATGTTCACGAACGATAAATTCCCGAAGGCAACGACCGCGGATGGTCGTCCTCAGCAAGCGTCAGACTGGACACTGCAGCGCACTCATGTCGGTAGGGGAGCTTCCATCGGATCGAACGCGACCATTCTGTGCGGTGTGACAATCGGTGCGGGTGCCTCCGTAGGCGCGGGTGCGGTGGTGACGAAGGACGTTCCGCCCGGCGCCATCGTCGCCGGAGTGCCCGCTCGGCTTCTGTTCGGAGCTGAGAACACCGTTCTGAGCGATAAACCAGTTTAAATCGAGAGGTGTAAGGTGTCTAATTTAATGCTTGATTTAATGTAATATGTCTAGTTAATTTGTCTATATAATGTTGCTCCAATCCAAGGTGTTGAATCTTGATACCCTTCCTGGAACTGAAAGCCCAATATAGCCAGATCAAGCCGGAGATCGACGCCGCGGTCGCGAGAGTCGTGGGCAGCGGTCACTTTGTGCTCGGCCCAGAGGTGGCTGCCTTCGAGGAACGCTTTGCGGAGTATTGCCGGGCCGCCCATTGCCGCGCGGTGAACAGCGGAACTTCGGCGCTTCACCTTGCCTTGTTGGCGGCCGGCATCGGACCCGGCGACGAAGTCATCACGGTGTCCATGACGTTCGTTGCGACAACCGCAGCCATTCTCTACAGCGGCGCCAGGCCCGTGTTTGTCGACGTTGACCCGGTAACATGGACGATGCATCCCGGCTCGATCGAAGCTGCGATAACACCACGAACCAAAGCGATCCTGCCGGTCCATCTCCACGGGCTGATGGCCGACATGGATCCCATCATGGAGATCGCGCGTCGTCACGGTCTGGTCGTCATCGAGGACGCCGCGCAGGCGCATGGCGCGGAATACCGCGGACGTCGCGCAGGCTCGATTGGCGATCTGGGATGCTTCAGCTTTTACCCCGGCAAGAATCTTGGAGCTTTTGGCGAGGGTGGGGCCGTCGTAACCGATCGACCTGAATTGGCACGCCGCGTGTCACTGCTGCGGGATTGGGGACAGGAGACGAAATACAATCACGTCATTCCCGGATACAACTATCGCATGGACGAAATTCAGAGTGCGATACTGAACGTCAAGCTGGACTACATCGAGCGCTGGACGGAAGCGCGTCGGTCGCTCGCCGCGCGATACAATGCACTGCTGTCTGATCTGCCATTCGCGCGTCCCCAGCCTCCCCACCACGCCCGTCACGTGTACCACGTCTATGCGCTCAGATTGCCGTGCCGCGATGAGGGGCTGACGCTGTTGCGTGACGCCGGCATCGGCGCCGGGATCCACTATCCCGTTCCCGTGCATCTGCAGACGGCCTATGCGGACCTCGGTTATCGTGCCGGTGATCTCCCCGTCACTGAGATGCTGGCCAACGACTTCCTCTCTCTTCCCATTTATCCGGAGTTGCTGCCGGAACAGGCTGTTGAAGTTGTCTCCACATTGAGGAACGCGGCGGCGCTGCAGCCCAGCGAAGCCGTCAGCAATCGAGCGGAGCATCCACAACATGTCATGACATGGTCCCACAGCAGGAGGGCGTCTTGATCGATCTCAAGGGAAAACGCGTTCTGGTCACCGGCGGCGCAGGTTTCATTGGTTCCCACATCGTTGATCTGCTCTGCGATGAGGGCTGCATCGAGATTGTTGCCATCGACAACATGATAAGAGGCCGGCCGGAAAATCTCCGGCGCGCGCTCGGGCGTGGGCCGGTGAGATTGGTTCACGGCGACATCCGAGATCGCAAGCTGATGGAAGCGTTGGTCAAGGCTGCCGATATGGTCTTCCACCAGGCCGCACTCCGCATCACTCATTGTGCGGCCGAACCACGCCTTGCCAAGGAGGTCATGGTGGATGCCACCTATGACCTGTTGGAGTTGTGCATCAAGCACGATATCGAGAAGATCATCGCAGCGTCGTCGGCGTCCGTATATGGCATGGCCGAGGAGTTTCCGACGACCGAGCGGCAGAATCCGTACAACAACCGAACTCTCTATGGGGCTGCCAAGGCGTTTAACGAAGGGCTCCTGCGGGCCTTCAACGATGTAAGCGGCCTCGACTATGTGGCATTCCGATATTTCAACGTCTACGGCAGCCGAATGGATATCCACGGACGTTACACCGAGGTCTTGATCCGTTGGATGGAGCGCCTGGAAGCCGGATTGCCTCCGATTATTTTTGGTGACGGCCGCCAGACCATGGATTTCGTCCATGTCCGCGACATCGCGCGTGCCAATATCCTTGCGGCCAGGGCCAAGATTACTGATGAGGTTTTTAACGTCGGGAGCGGCACTGAAACCAGTCTGACCGAGCTGGCGACTGTGCTTGCGTCCGTGATGGGACACCGCGGCTTGACACCCGAATTCGCGCCGGAGCGCTCGGTCAATCCGGTGCCGCGACGGCTGGCATCGACGGGCAAGGCAGAGCGTTTGCTGGGTTTCCGCACCACGGTCTCGCTTGAGCAGGGGCTCGCCGATCTCGTGAAATGGTGGCGATCCGAGCGCGATCTCGCTTCGGACCGCCAGCGACAGGCGGCGGCATCGTGATTGAGGCCGAGGCGGAACGCGCGGCCGGACCGTCCGGATAGATTTCGTTGGTGCCGCCCATGGCAGCTTAGAAGGGGTTCGCGCTGAGACTGACGGACCCCGCGGCAGCCTCAGAGAGGCACGGAAGTCTGATCCATTCCACCGGGCCAGCCATGATTTCGATCGTCGTCCCAGCCCACAACGAGAGTTCCGTGATTGCGCGGACGTTGAGCCAATGGGTCGGCAAGCCAGGTTCGGACGAGCTGCGCGTGGTCGTCGTTTGCAACGGCTGTACGGACGACACCGCGAATATCGCCCGGCGTTTCGGCCTGACCATCAAGGTTGTGGAGTCGGACACCGCAAGGAAGACCCACGCTCTGAATCTTGGTGATCAAGTCGCGAACGTCTTTCCGCGGATTTATGCTGACGCCGATATCGTTATTACCGTTGATGCCATTCTAGCTTTGGCAAGACGCCTGAATGAAGGTGACGTTTTGGCGGTGGCGCCTACGGCAGAGATCAATCTGGCAGGCTGTTCCTGGCTGGTTCGCAAATACTTCGGAATTCGGTCACGGCTGCCGTCCTCGCGCGAGGGAATCGGCGGTTCAGGCGTGTACGCCTTGTCGGAGGCTGGACGCAGGCGGTTCGGCCAATTTCCAGACATCACTGCTGATGACACCTATGTCAGACTTCAGTTCAGACGGGAAGAGCGGGAGACTCTGGCCTGCGTGAGGTCCACGGTGTTCGCCCCACGCACTCTGCTGCAGCTCGTCACCGTCAGAACACGGGCCTATAGGGGAACATTCGAGCTCGCCCGGCGCTTTCCCGAGCTGCGCGCAAACAAGGGACCGGCCAATAACACTACACTCCTCACACTGTTCAAAGAACCTCGCTTGTGGCTCGGCTTGTTGATCTATTGTTGGGTCAACATTGCTGCTCGATGTAACGCTACCACAGGCGGCCGACGTGGAGATCATCTCTGGCAACGAGACGAGACTTCGCGGGTGGCGCTGCCGGATTCGATCAAATGAGGCGCCAGTTCGGTTGGGCGCGTGATAGGAAAATCGAACGGGTCGCGCATATAAAATGCTTGATTTTAAATAGCTGCCTGTTAATTTAAATAGTAATTTAATAATAAATGCAAGCAATTCGAGGCTTTCGATCCGCTCGTTCAGGGGGAGCTCGCGAATCTTGCAGCATCTTAGGGAGGCCAGCCAATGCTTCGGAGCCCGGTCTTTCACCACAACACGGTGCTGAACCCCAATACGGAGCGGTCACGCAACGTACGGCCAAAAGTGCTGGCAGTCTCCTCGGGTGGGGGCCATTGGGTGCAGCTGTTGCGGATCAAACCCGCTTTCGAGCATTGCGATGTTACGTTCGTCACCATCCATAAATCTTATCGCACGCAGGTGCCCGACCACAAGTTCTACCTCGTCAACGATGCTAACCGCTGGACCAAGATCGCACTGTTGAAAGCAGCGCGCAGAATCGCGTGGATCGTTTGGAATGAAAAGCCGGACATCGTAGTCTCGACGGGTGCCGCTCCGGGATATTTGGCGCTGCGGATCGGACAAATGATGGGTGCGCGCACCATCTGGCTCGACAGTATCGCAAACGTCGAGCAGCTTTCGATGTCGGGAGACCGAATTGGCCATTGCGCCGACCTCTGGCTAACGCAGTGGCCTCATCTCGCGCGACCCGATGGACCTTACTACACAGGCGCGGTGCTATGAGCTTCGCGACGGTCGGAACGCCGGGATATCTTGAGCGCTTCATCCACACGGTTGATGAGTGGGCCAGCGGGGCTGAGCGAATCGGCACACAAGCATCGCACGCCTTTATCGAGACCGCACGCATTGGTTTGTCGGATAGAAACTGTTGTTGTGGGCGGAAGCGAGCAATGTGGGGTGGCAGAGACGCAGATATCCGCGGCGCGCGCCTTCAAATCTGAGCCTAACCGCAGCGTGGCGCCGCGCGTACAACGTAGTTCATAGACAACGGACCTCGCTAAAGGAAGTGGAAATGAAAGAAACTCACGCCGGCGCGCATGTAATGGACGCGGAGCGCCTGCTGAAAGTCCAGGCGGCCAGCAGTGCGCTTGAGCAGGCCCCGGCGCAATTCGTTAAGTGGCGGCGCGTAGAACGCGAGCACGTTGCGGTCAGCCCGCGAGAGGCGGTTGCGTCATGATTCCGATCGCACTGCCGCTCCTCGCCGATGAAGAAGCTGATGCCGCGCGCGCAGCCGTTCTATCGGGCTGGGTGTCGCAAGGTCCGCAAGTCGCCGCCTTCGAGCAAGAATTCGCCACCCTTGTCGGCGCACCATTCGCATGCGCTGTATCAAATTGTACCACAGCCCTGCAGCTCGCGCTGGCGGCGCTGGACATCGGACCCGGTGACGAGGTGATCACACCGAGTCATTCCTTCATCGCAACGGCCAATTCGGTCCGGTTTCAAGGCGCGACACCCGTTTTTGTAGACATCGATCCGTTAACCTACAACGTCGATCCCGCCCGTCTGGTGGAAGCAATAACCCCGCGAACGCGCGCGATCATCGCCGTCCACCAAATGGGCATGCCTTGCGATCTTGCAGCGCTTGCCGCGATAACTGACCGCTATGGCATTGTCCTGATTGAGGATGCGGCGTGTGCTGCCGGCAGTAAAATCTGCATGAATGGGCAATGGGAGTCGATTGGAAAACCGCATGGCCGCATTGCCTGCTTCTCTTTTCACCCTCGGAAAGTGATCACAACTGGAGAGGGCGGGATGCTGACCACCGCGGATCCGGAGCTCCATCGCAGGTTCAGACTGTTGCGCCAACATGGCATGAGCGTCCCTGACACGGTGCGGCATGGTTCGCCTCAAGTAATCTTCGAGGATTATCTGGTCGTCGGGTACAATTACCGCATGACCGACATACAAGCGGCGATCGGTCGCAAACAGCTCGAACGCCTTCCGCAACTGGTGGCGCGCCGCCGCGCCATCGCTGCCAGATACACCGAGCTACTCTCCAATTTCGAGGGTCTGCGCGTGCCGCAGGAGCCCGAGTGGACCAGGTCCAATTGGCAGAGCTATTGCGTGCGTCTGCCTGACCACCTCGACCAGCGCACCGTGATGCAAGGCCTGCTCGATAAGGGAATCGCGACACGACGGGGGATCATGTGCTCGCACCGCGAACCCGCTTACGCCAATGGGAAGCGGCGCCATGATCTCCGTCAATCCGAACTCGCGCAGGATCGATCGATACTGCTGCCGATTTACGCGCAAATGAGCCAGGAGGATATCAATCGAGTCATCGATGCCCTGCTGCATCATATCCGAATAGCTTGATACTCAGGATAACGGGAATGGCGAAGGTCGATATTGTTGTCCCCTGTTACAATTATGGGCGCTTCCTTGAGGCTTGCGTGTCGAGCATTCTCAGCCAATCCGTTTCGGATTTGCGCGTACTTATCATCGACGACTGCTCCTCGGATGATTCGGTGTCAGTCGCAAGGAAATTGGAGCAAAGCGACCCGAGGGTGACGGTGAGAGCGCATTCGCGCAATCACGGTCACATCAATACGTTCAATGAAGGAATCGCGTGGGCATCATCCGAATACTTCTTGCTCTTGTCCGCTGATGATTTGCTGGTTCCCGGAGCCCTCCAGCGGGCAACGGAGATCCTGGACGCAAACTCCGACGTTGTTCTTACATATGGAGAATGCATCCTCTGGTTTGACGATTTACCGTTGCCTAAATTACCTGCGGACGAGAACCATTCTTGGACACGGCAAGATCTGATAACGGAGATGTGCGCCACAGCCAGAAATGACGTTCCCTCTGCGACCGCGATTGCGCGGACACGGACGCAGAAGGCGATCGGCGGCTATCGCACGTCGCTTCCTCACGCAGGCGATATGGAGATGTGGCTACGTTTCGCTGCGCACGGCACAGTTGCCCAGATTAATGCGGTGCAGGCAATCTATCGCAAGCATTCGTCGGCGATGTCCAACGCCTACTTTGCCAAGAGAATACTAGATTATCGGCAGTGCTTGCTCGCGTTCGACAGCTTTTTCGATCAATGCGAGGATCGCGTTCCAAATTCGCGGAGTTTACGTGCCCTGGCGCGCCATACATTGGCCCACCAAATGTTTCGCAGCGGGATCGGATTGCTGCGACGTGGGCGCCTTAGCGACGGCCTTTGCCACTTACGCGAAGCCATGACGATGGATCGCCGGTTGCGATACTTTCCTCCAATTTGGCGAGTGCTGAAGTTTCCGGGCAAGGATGGCCGTCGATGGGCGTTGTCCGTGATCAGAAGAACGCCGGGCAAGCTATCGGAGTGATGGATACCTTTCGGCGCGTGAGGTCGATAAACATCATTTCGTTTTTAGGAACCATCTAGGTCATTATGGAATCAAACCAGATGCGATGCCCGATCGTCCTCGCTTGTGACCGGCGGTATGCTATGCCACTTGCAACGACCCTGCGGTCAATTGTGGAAACGGATAGACGCGGCGAACCGTTCGAGTTTCATGTACTTGTCGACGGTGTTTCCGAGCGTATTCGAAAGAGAATATTCGACTCTCTCCCCCATGGTTCTGCGTCGATCCGATGGATCGAAGTGGACCTGGAAATGTTTCGGGATTTCTCGACCATTAGGTACATTTCAAAAGTCACCTACGCTCGGTTCCTTATCCCCCGCATCTTTCCGAACACTGTCTCCAGGGTGTTGTATCTAGACTCCGATCTCCTCGTTCTTGATGACTTGCAGCCGCTCTGGGCAACAGATCTCGAGGGAAAAGTTCTTGGCGCGGTTCTGGACGGTCTCGATTCTCAGCTGAAAAATCAAACTGTTCGCGTATCGGTACCTCGCGTGCAAGATTACTTTAACGCGGGCGTACTTCTGATAGACCTCCACCAATGGCGAGAGGCGAAAATCTCCGAAACGGCGTTAGATTATCTCAAGCGCTATCCTGGATCGCCCTACTCGGATCAAGACGCACTGAATGTTGCGTGCGATGGCCTTTGGAAAGGGCTCGCTTCCCGATGGAATTATCTAGCTTACAACACCGAACTTGACGTCTCTGAATTGGCAGGCGAGTACAAACCCAGCATAGTTCACTTCACGACCTGGAACAAACCTTGGAGACCTGGTATTCCAAACGCTAATGCCGCGTTGTACGACTCGTTTCGAAGCCGCACGCGGTTCGCGCGTAACTCTATGGACAAAATGGAAAGCACCCTGCGTATCGGTTGGTCCCGCATTAAAAGCTTCCAGGACGGGAGACGAGGCAAATCAACTCGCTCGGAAGGGGTGGTCGATCCCTAGATTGATCGGAGTACCTCAAATGATCGAACGGTGTCCTCTTTAACCATTCGATCGCGATGTTGGCTGACTAAAAAATGCTCTGGTGAGGCCGCGTTCCGGGCGGAACCGACTAGTTGGACCTTTGAAGTCGATGCTCGCCCTGAACGTGTGTGTGGGGCCGCCGACTCGGGCCATCTAAGCAGCGGTCAAGAGGAAAGCTACCTGATCTCCCTGTTGTTCGAGATTTAACTTCGCCGCTTGTTTGGCAAACCTTCTCAACTCGTGCCCGCTAAATAAATCGCTTGGCCCAGATGTGAGCGGCTTGGACTTTCTGTACATTTCGCTGCCCCAGAACTGAAACGCAGTAGAATCGTCAATCGATTGTTTAACAGACAGGCCGCAGCGCTTTGCTAATGCGTTCATTCCCTTGCGAGAGGGAATTACAATGTGGCGCGGTGCATCCAGTTGGACCCAATTCGGGCCGTACTCGATCCATGCATGCGAGGACGACGTCGGGATGCGAACCAGGATGCGACCACCTGGCGCAAGTAGCTTTCTTGCATTGGCAAGACTTTGGTCCGGATCAGGGACATGTTCTAACGAGTGGTTGAACATAATGAAATCAAACTCGCCGGACATACTTTGAAGTTCCGATTTGTGAATCGTCACGGCGCCTGATGCTGGTTTGGAAATATAAGGGTCTACTCCGGTAAGATTCCTGAAGCCTGCCGCAGACATTCTATGAAGGAGCCTCGCAGAGCCGCAGCCAACGTCGAGCACTCGAGAGCCAGGATCAATTCCAAAATCTCCGATGACCCCTACGATGGGATCGTACCTCACAAGGGAAGCCACGGCTCCCAATACGCTTTTCATGCCAAATGCATGCGCATCCCTGATTGCGGTAAGCCGCGAATTTCGCGGGGGCGTGGCGAACGAATAATAGCCACTGGGGTAAAAATGACTCTCGTCTGTTATTTCCGACAGGCGCTGAATCGTCCCACAATCAATACATTCCTGGTATTCAAACCGCTCTCTTGTGCCAAACATCATCTCAACAAATACGTGGCGAGGATGTTCGCCGTCTGACAAGCAAGCTTTACAAATCATCTCAAGTACCTAGCCATAGCAGAGTATCAATCCGGCTTAGCCAGCATCGGAAAAGCCGGAACGGGTGTAAGAAGGCCGGGTTCGTCAACCAAACCCGCCAGTCGTTTTCTATTTTAGAAAGATGAACCTAACTCTGTCCGCGAGGCGAGTAAGCCGGCTGCTTCCGCTGCGCGCTCTCGGTTTTTCTATGCCCGGCGAGCCATCTGAAGCCTTCTCGACAAGGGTCAGACAGTCCAAATTCCGGGCTTCGTCCCAATCTATGGTAACTTGCTCGAGCACACGCAAACCAGATCTACTCGCAGCGTGGGCAAACAGATTTCTGCTCATAAAATTGCGCCAATGGGGATTGTTTCTGTAATCCGAGCCTGGATATGTGTCTAAGTTTGAATGATGGAACAGTGCGCGGCCGCCTTGTCGCAGGATACGGGAAGCATCCTGTAGGTATGAAAAAACCGCATCATATTCAAAATGCACCATCGCATCAAAACAGAATATCGCGGAGACGGACCCGTCCTCTACGGGATGGAAATCGTAGCCGCTATTGGTATGCGCGCTTACTTCAGGAACATCCGAGAATCTTCTCTTGCAATGCCGCACATTCTCCTCAACGACGTCCATCAGGACGAGCGATCGAAGCGTGGTCTGGTCGCGTTTCGTGCTCAAAAAACGAGCGGAATGCCGACCGTGCCCGCACGCGAGTTCGACGGTTGACGTCGTATCCAATCTCTCGAACAAACGCCGGAATGGCGTCCCCGGCTTCCAAAACGGGTCGGTCCAGGCATCCGCTTCCGCTTTATCGTAATAATCTGTGCTCTTCCAATCGTGCGCGATCTCTAAAGTTCGCGAGGAAACCGTGGTCATCACATTATCTCCATATTTAATCGCGCGCGTTAACTAATTACTGCGAGCGACCTCAATATAGCACGAATTAATCGGAATATTAACCCCGGCGTCGAATCTCGTGTTGTCGGGTCCATGCGCATTTCTACGGGGCCGGGCGGCAGATTCCAGCGGAACCGGAGCGTGAACAGCTAATGTCCTGGAGGTGACGGCTCGGATGGGAGGGGAGGCGGGCAGCAAAGCTGCCAAGTTCCGGCACCTCGCCGCCCGATGCCCCCTCAATCGGCTCGGGGAGTTAATTGGATCGTGGCGGCGCAGGCCTGTTTTCTTTGATCGATTAATGTGATTTAATTGCGGTCAGTCGGAATATTAACGTCGGTTTATTAAATCCCGGTCGGAGCCTGTGTGCGAGGTTATGTCAATCACCGTCTCGCGGTCCACAGCCGGACTTTTGCGGGACATGCTAGCCTGTCGAAGCCAATGCACTGGCCTCGGCTGACCAGGAGCGTTTCATGACGTCCCAAGCACGTCGGCCCAATGCTGAAGGGGGAGCTGAAGGTCCCCTCGTCACGGTCGTGATGTGCGTTTACAACGCAGGGGAATATTTGCGGCCTTCGTTGTTGAGCATAATTGATCAGACGTATACCAATTTAGATATCCTCATTATCGACGACGGAAGCACTGACGGCTGCTTCGACTCAGTTCAAGATTTGCTGGCAGACGAGCGTGTTCGCGTGATCCATCAAGCGAACGCAAGCAAGCCCGTGGCGATCAATCGAGCGCTCGATCAGATCCGCGGCGAGTACTACGCAATTCAAGACGCGGATGACATCAGCTATCCAACGAGAATTGAAAGACAGGTTCGTGCGCTGCTCAACGGGCTGCATTTGGCCGCCGTATTCTGCGGTAACGAGCTTATCATTGACGGAAGAGCCATGGCCCCCGTGTTTGCACCGAAAGGAGAGGACGACTGCCACTCTGAGATCCGAGCCTTTCGAATGCCTGCCCTTGATCCCACAGGAATGTTTCGGATGTCATTGATCGGCCATTTGCGGTTCGAGCCTTCATTGCAGGTCGCCGAGACTTACGATTACATATTGAGAATTGGCGAAGAGCATCCGATGATTGTATTGGGTGAGTGCCTTTACGCGTACCGCATTCTTCCCAATTCACTTACCCGACGTGCGCCAGCGTGGCGCAAACGATTTGAATCTGAGGCCTTCAGGCGGGCCTGCGAGCGGCGAGGTTTACGGTTCGAGCCAGAATGCGAGGATAGAGGCCACAGGTCCCGCAATAGCTTGCTGGATAACAATATTGCCGCCCATTTCATCAGGAGCGTGCTGGATTTGCGTCGGTCAAACCATCGTGTGTCGGCGCTAAGGACGGGGTGGCAATGTGCTTCTTTGCATCCCGCGGATCCACACTATTACAAGGCGCTTGCTTATGCGCTGATTCCACCCGGCGTAACGAGCCGCCTACGTCGTGACTTCTTGGCGATTCCTTTGGAGACGACGAAATGAAGCGCCTCTTCGGCGGAACGGTCGTTTTGATGCGGCGGCTCAATTTTGAGCGCTGCTTCTTGTTGGCGCAACGTCTTCGGCATTCGAGGTATTCGCTTTGAGCCGCAAAAGCTTTGAATTGGATTCGGATTTTCAACGTACCTATCTGCAGGATCGCCAGCAGAGTGTAGTTAGGCGTGTTACAGGCGGCTCGCCCTCACGTCCCGAACTATATCTCAAACTTTTATTGGTCACAATTTTTTTGCCCGAGGGTCTATCTTTCTTCGTCGGTGACTTTCGCCTCACCGTCGCTCGAGTTCTGATTTTTGTGTTCTCCATCGCAGCGATATCGCGGCTCTCCCAGCGCAACCCGCGAGCTGTAGTCTGCGTTCCATCGGATATTTTAGCTCCGGCTGCAGGCGTCTGGATGATGTTGGCTGCCACCGTAACGGATGGTTCCACGGGTCTTAAAGGAGCCGGGATCGAGGCAATTTCATTCACCGGCGCATATTTGAGTTTCCGGTATCTTCTCGGTCCGGCGGTCGATAGTTCCGTGCGAATCGTACGCTTCTCTTGCAAGTTGATTATTCTGATTGTCGGTATCGCGCTTCTCGACTCTCTGACTGATAGACTGTTCACCTATGACTTGGTCAAAGGAATTACTGGTTATGTGAAACCCAGTTATGAAGGTGCATTCGCGTTGAAGTCGGAGACCTTGTTTAGGGACGGGGTCATTCGTGCCATGGGTCCAATGGAGCATTCGATATTATTCGGTGCCGTTTGTGTGTGGTTTGGACACTTGGCCCTCACTACGTTTAGGCCCCAGGTGTTGGGCTGGGGTGTTGCAGGGATCGCGCTGGTAGGTGTCTTGGCTTCGCAGGCGCGGAGTCCATTGCTAGCCTATGTGATCGGATTTGCTCTCGCGATTTTTTATGCTGCAACCCCTCGCTTTACAACCAGATGGAAGTTGGTCGGACTGGCTGTGACTGCTGTTCTCCTTACCGTTTTCACTTTCTCTGGCAACCCCGTCGTAACGCTTGTACGCCTTGGCGGAGTAAGTCCGGAGGCGGCCTGGTACCGTCAAGCGATCTGGGAGACCGGGGGGCCTGTAGTACTCGGTTCGCCGATCTTCGGAATTGGTTTGAACGGCGACTGGAATTGGCAGTCTCACGGCGCGCTTGTGAGCGGGAGCGTGGATGCTTTTTGGCTTGCCGCCGCAATGAATTACGGAATTCCTGGGAGCGCATTAATCCTTTTGACAATTGTGGGCGCATGCTGGCTTGGTTCGATCGATAGATCGCGTCACCTTACTCCCGAGGAAGGACGGCTATCGGTGGCGCTCGGAATTGTCATAATAACCATCGTTTTTCTGGGGTTCATGGTTCACTTTTGGGGCATCTGTTTCATCCTTATCGCTGTCTTTGCCGGAATGCGGGCGAACCTCGCGGAAACCGCGGTGCTGCGCGATAGAGCCGCGGAAACGGGATATGATTCGATTACCGGAGGCGTTTTACTGCAGGGCGGTGAGCGCGTTCCACGCAGAGGAGCTCCGTTGTTCTCGGGTGATCGCTCTGGAATCTAGGCGCCGCCAACCATAGCGATCGTCGTGATTTCTCGCGCTGCGTCAGTCTGAACCTGGGATGTCGATCATGACGATCCAAAATATTCAAGTTCCGACGTTTGATCTGGGGCCTCAGATCCCCCGCGTTATTCATCAAATATATTTCTCGAAAAATCCGTTACCGATCGTCTTGGCAAGGAATATACAAGCCATCAAAACAATGAATCCCGGCTGGGAACACAGACTATACGACGAACAAGCGATTGCTACGTTCATCGTCGAGCATTACGGCCCAGAAATTGCGAGCCTGTTCTATAAGATCAATCCGCAGTACGGAGCGGCGCGAGCTGATCTCTTCCGCTATCTCCTCATGTACAAGCGCGGTGGGGTCTATCTTGATATCAAAAGCACAACGGTCGAGCCTCTCGACGGAGCCATTCGATCAGACGACAGGTTCATTCTGTCACGTTGGCGGAATAGCCCTGGCGAGCCGCACGCGGGCTGGGGCGTGCACAAAGAGTTTGGGGCTAACCGGGAACGCGAATTTCAACAGTGGCATATCATAGCCGCTCCCGGTCATCCGTTTCTAAAGGCGGTGATCGAGCGGGTTTTGACAAATATCCAAAATTACCGATCGTGGGTGCATGGCGTGGGAAACAAGGGCGTCTGGAGAACAACGGGCCCCATAGCGTATATGCTGGCCATCGAGCCGCTGATGGGCAGCAACAGTTACCGCATGGTCGCAAACGAGACGGAGCTGTCATTGCAATACAACATATGCAGCGATCCCTCTCATCTTTTCGGTAAGCATTACGGGTTACTATCAGATCCCATAGTCTCGATGGATGGATGGCTTTCCATTCCAGCGCATCATATCTATTCTCAGGCGCGCAATGTCTATCGCCAGTTTCTTTTAAAGCCCCCGGCGTAGCGCACGATCCGGCCGTTGCTCCACTGAGCCCTAGGGGCTCGGACCCCTAAGCTCTACAGCTCCTGGATGAAAGTTCATTGGTCAATGAGTGCAAACCTTGCACCCGCGACAACAGGGTATTGTTTCATGCGCGGAGCGCCCAAATTCGCGATCTTATAACGATGCCTCGCGCCGCGGATCTTCGCGCCGACTGCAGCCAGAATTAAATAAACTGGATAATAATTACAATCTCTGGTAATTAATATGGAGGCCCCAGCGCTATGGCGGGGTTGCGATACGATGTTGAATTCTGAGGAGCCGGCTGTGTTTGTCGGAGCAGGGCAGGGCGGTCACGTTACCGAGGTGGCTGATCTTATCGTAGGTTTTTGTAAGCCGGTTGCGCCGTGCGAGGGAATAAGATGAATCAGCGCTCCCTCTCCGGCGGCCAAACAGCGCGGCGGATTGCTTTCGCCACGATCGGCGACGCAAGCGAGGTCAGGTTCTGGTCCGGCACGCCATTTCACATGGCGAAATCGCTCGCAAACGAAGGTCACGAGGTGGTCCATATCGGTCCCCTGAGCGCACCGATCTTACCTCTTTACAAGACGTATTCCAGACTTTGCCGTGCCTTTCGCAGGCAGAGCCTCTCCCCATTTCATGCGGGGCCTGTCGTTGCACAGTATGCAGCGGACGCAGCACGCAAAATCTGCGCGGTCTCACCCGACTTCGTCTTCGCGCCCGCCGGCTCCAACTTCGCCTGGGCAGTGCCTGCGGGCGTTCCCCTCGTCTATGCGTCCGATGCGACCTTTCGGCTTGTCGACAATTACCATCCTAACTATCGGAACTTGTCGCGCAATGCTCGGGAGATTGCTGAACGCCTGGAACGCAACACCATCGCACGTGCGGATCTTGTCCTCTACCCGTCGGAATGGGCCGCCAAATCTGCTGTTAGAGATTACGGTGCCGACCGTGGGCGGGTACATGTCATTCCGTGGGGTGCCAACCTCGAAGAAACACCCAATCGTGACTCTGTGCTTGCGTGCCGCAAGCCGGGTCCGTGCCGGCTCTTGTTCATCGGTGCCAACTGGGAGGAGAAGGGCGCGGACATCGCGGTTGGGACTCTCGCTGAACTAAGGGACAGGGGCGTAGAGGCGGAGCTCGTGATCTGCGGATGCACTCCGCCCACGCCAGTCACCCAGGATGGCCTGACGATCATCCCGTACCTGGACAAGAATGATCGTGAACAGCGCAGCCGGCTGGATCAACTCTATCGCGACGCGGATTTCTTTCTGTTGCCGACCCGGGCAGATTGCTACGGCATTGTTTTTTGCGAAGCGGCGGCCCATGCCGTACCGAGCATTGCGCCGGCCACCGGTGGCGTCTCCTGCGCTATCCGCGACGAGGAGACGGGAATCTTGTTACCGCCCAATGCGACGAAGGCGGACTATGCGACGGTGATCTCCCAGACCTTTGCTAACAAGGACCGGCTGGCACGCCTGAGACAATCGAGCCGGGACGCCTTCGAGGCTCGATTGAACTGGCAGGCTTGGGCCCGGCGCGTCTCAGATCTGATTCAAACTCTATGATTGTCCTGAATTATCATGAGCTGGTGGAAGCCTCGCCTTCGAGTGCGTGGTGCCTAACGCATGAAATGTTCGAAGCGCATCTTGCGCTTTGCGAGGAAGGGCTGGTCTCGCCTCAGAGTTTTCTGAAGCATTGCTCCGATCCGATACCCAGCCGTACCGGTGCGGTCCTGTTAACCTTCGACGATGGATTTCTTTCGGACTACACGCATATCTATGCCCGTTACATGACGACCGGTCGTATTCCAGGTTTCATGTCTTTTATCCCGGTCGACTTTGTAGGCTCGCCGGGACGTATGAGCTGGGAGATGATTGAGGAGCTCGGCCGGGGCGGCGTTGCGATCGGCTCACATGGCATGGCCCACGTCGATTTGACGACTGTCTCGGATGCAAAACTCGAGCGCGAGCTTAGGGTGTCGAAATCGATGCTCGAGGATCGCCTCGGACAAGAGGTTACTCTTTTCGCTTTCCCATACGGGCGGTTCTCCCGGCGGGTCTGGGAGGCGGCGCTGAGGGCTGGCTACACACACCTCTTTACAATCCAGCTTGGGCATCATCGCGGATTCGAACCCTTCCTCTATTCCCGCCTTTGCCTGACGAACAACATGGATGCGGAGTACATTCGCCAGCACTTGCTTGATCCGGATGAGATGCGCGGCTTTGCCTGGAGGATCAGCACAAAGCTCGGGCTCTATCGTCAGCTGATGCGCTGGCGGTATCGATAGCGCTTTGGCGGCGGATTGCAAAATGCGCAGCCATCCTGATCATTCGCCGGCGCCCCTCGCGACCGGGATCGACGTTGGTGGATCTCGGCTTCTTCTCTGGCGCGGCGTCTGTCGGACGCCGCATTCGAAGCTGCGCAGGCGTTTACGTTCCCGACGGTCGCTCGTCATCGTCGAGGGCAAATGAGAAGGTGTCTGGGCTATGTCGATTGCTAGCGTCAACCTTGCCGTCATCATCGTCTCATACTGCAATGCCGATGACGTCGATCGCTGCTTGAAATCGCTTGCTCGTTCGGATTGGGATCGGTTTGAGGTCTTCATTTGCGAAAATGGCGGGGAAGCGGCCTACCGGAGATTGCTGGCTGCGCTCGTGGGACCGGACCGAACGTTGCAGAGAACTTCGGATGCGTCGGATACTCTTGACCAGCCACAGAAACGATTCGCCGCAGTGGCGAAATGCCGATTTAAGGATCGCACGAATGCTGTCCGAGTTGGGCTCGCAATTGAGAACCTCGGTTACGGCGGCGGCGTCAACGCGTGGCTCGAGCCATTGCTTGGCGTCCCCGGCTGGGGTTCGGTGCTTGTCCTGAATCCCGATACCGAAGTGGATAGCCGCGGCCTGTCTGAGTTGATTGCCAAGTCTGCTGAGGGATTCGGCATGGTGGGCGGAAGCCTGGTCTTTCACAATACCCCCGAAAAGATCATCAACTACGGACTGCATTGGTCGCAAATGACAGGCCGTGTTGTTGCTATAGGAAGGAATGCGCCAATTGGTAGTGCCCCCTCCGCCGAAGACCTTGGCCGGATCGATGCGGTAAGCGGAGCGTGTGTTCTGGCAACGCGAGCGTTCGTCGAAGACGTCGGTCTCATGGCTGAGGACTACTTCCTCTATATGGAAGATCTGGATTGGGGACGGCGGCGGGGAAGGCACCGCATCGGCTTCGCGAGCAAAGCTATCATTCGCCACATTGGAGGAACGACCATCGGCTCGGCCGTTGCCCCCGAGAAGCGCTCGCATCTCTCGATCTATTTGTCTGCCCGCAACGGCATTGTCTATGCTCGGCGCTTCGCGGGATGGCGCTGGATCTGCCATTTCGGAGTCGGACTGTTGTTCGTAGTGCGATACATGATCAAAGGCTCCTTGTCGGCCGGAAGAGTCGCTTTCGTGGGTTTGCTCGACGGCGCCAAAGGCAAGACAGGGCGGCCGGATGCCGCGCCCGCACCGCAACAGCTCGATTGATCTGCGACGATCCCAGTCAGCATCTCATCATTGGCCACCAGATTTGAACTCGCTGAGATGGCGGAGGGCTCCGCCGGCATGGCGATTGTCGGTCTAATATCGCCCAGCAGCCATCGAACTGAAAATCAACGACAGTTATGCTCTTGATTGTCCGCAGATGAAATGGTCGTGGCGACACATATTCTTCCAGCCGGACGAGCCCTCAGCGGACGTATCTGACGGCAGATAATCTTGACCATCGAATATTTAATTTATTTTCTGCTGTAGAGGCGTCGACGGCCACTCCTGGCGAGCTGTCATCTGGCGGTGACGACGCACCTTCGATCCAAGCATACTTGCGTATATCTTCGTTCGTTCTCCGTGTGACTCTTTCAACGCGGTGCACGAGTGCTTGATCGGACTAAGGAATTAACGCCGCATTTAAATTTGTGCGATGCGACTTTGGCCAGGGTAGCTGAGAAATTACCTTGGGTGAGCCGCCGTGTCGTCGCAAAAAAGCCTCCGCCCACCGAGAAGACGGTTCCAACGGCGCTGCGCCAGCAGGGTCGCACTTGGGGTATCGTCGCTCGGGGAAATCGAAATGGGCGCGTGCCAGAACAAATCTAATTGAAGCTACCAGGAGAAAAACTAGATGGCGACCATTCCTCTGAGCTGGGACGACCCGATGTTTAGCGGCGTTACGAATTCGAGTGGGGGTGCCATTGCTGATGGCGGGACGCTTTCGAACGCAAGTATTACCGATTTCAGCGGCGATGCGGTCGTTGGAGGCTTTGGCTCGTTCAACCTCGACCACATCCGCATTGACGCAAGGGAAGGCGTACGCATTGGGGGGAGCGGAGATATAACCATCAACAATTCGTACATTGAAACGACGGGACAGGGGGCCGACCACGCCGATGGTATTCAGGCCTATGCTCCCGGCAGCACTGGCAATGTGACAATCACAAACTCAGCAATTGTGTCCCACGAGACTTCTGCGACCGCTGGGATGTTCATTGCAGATAGTTATAGCGGAACGTTCAATTTCGATAATGTGATGTTCGAAGGTGGTCCGTATGGCCTGCGTATTGCCTCGGATGCGGATGACATCTACGTCTCAATGAAAGACGTGTATTTTGTAGGACCATTTGGGGCGGCGCCGTTTGTCTTTCAGGAAACCAATTCGCCCATACACATCACTCAGTGGGAAAACGTACGCTCCGCAACAATCGTGAATGGTCAACTCGTTCCGGGTGATCTTATTCCACCCCCATGGCCGGTTGAAGGGGGGACTGCGCCCTCCGCGCCCACCACGCCCACCGTACCGGATGCACCCACTATCGCTTCGTTCTCGACCGACAGCGGCACGGCTGGCGACAAGATCACCAACGACAATACCATCGAGCTCAAGGGTGCCGCTGCTGCCGGCAGCACGGTCAAGATCTACGACGGTGCGACCCAAATCGGTTCAACGACTGCGAACTCAAGCGGCAGTTGGGACTACATCACAAAGGTCCTGACTGACGCAAAGCATACGCTCACCGCAACGACGACCAGCGCGTCGGGGCAGGTCAGCGCGGCGTCGTCTGCGTTGGCAGTCACCGTCGATACCAAAGCGCCGACTGCGCCGACCATTGCTAGCAATACGGTGAACAGCGCCAATCAGGTGGTGATGTCGGGCAGTGCAGAAGCGAGCAGCGTCGTAAAGGTGTTCGACGGCACGACCCAGGTCGGGACCGCAACCGCCAACAGCAGTGGCGTGTGGAACTATACCACCAGCGGCCTTGCGGCCGGTTCGCACAGCCTCACCGCGAAGGCAACGGATGCGGCAGGCAACACCAGCGCGGCGTCCACCGTGATCACGGCCAGCACCGGCACCTCGACGTCCCCATCCGCACCGACGTCCCCAACCGCACCGACGTCGCCAACTGCTGGTAAGCAAATCGAGTCGAATGGCGCGACAACTCTCGTTGAGAGCAGCAACGGCAAATATTACCTCAACGGCAGCAGCGGATCGGGCCCCACGCTGAAGAACAAGGGTGTGGATTTTGTAGACGGGTCAGATGGCACTTGGGCACCGATTGCCGCGGAGAAGACGGCGACGGGCTATCAGGTTGTCTGGAAGGAGGGCGCCGGTCTGTTCACGGCCTGGAACACCGACAACAACGGCAACTACGTATCCCATGTCAGCACCCTGACCGGCTCCACGTCGGGCGGCTTCGTGTCGGGTACGGACTCTGGCCTCAAATCGCTCGAGACGAGCTTCCATCAGGATCTCAACGGCGACGGGCAGATCGGTACTTCCGGTGCTTCCACACCGACGTCCCCAACCACACCGACGTCGCCAACTACTGGTAAGCAAATCGAGTCGGATGGTGCGACAAGCCTCGTTGAGAGCAACGGCAAATATTACCTCAACGGCAGCAGCGGATCGGGGCCCTCGCTGAAGAATCACGGCGTGGATTTTGTGGACGGGTCAGATGGCACTTGGGCACCGATTGGTGCGGAGAAGACGGCGACGGGCTATCAGGTTGTCTGGAAGGAGGGCGGGGGTTATTACACGGCCTGGAACACCGACAACAACGGCAACTACGTATCCCATGTCAGCACACTGACCGGCTCCACGTCGAGCGGCTTCGTGACGGGTACGGACCCTGGCCTTAAATCGCTTGAGACGAGCTTCCATCAGGATCTCAACGGTGACGGTCAGATCGGTGCTTCCAGCGTAGCTACGTCGTCCACGAGCACCACTCAGCTCGCTGCGACTTCGAACTCGACAAGCAGCAACGTACAGACGAGCACTTCAGGCAATGACGTCTTGGTTGGCACCAGCAAGGCCGACACTTTCTCGTTTGCCGCGAATTTCGGCAACGATGTCATCAAGGACTTCGCTGCCAGCGGACCTGCTCACGACACGATCGAGTTCAGCAAGAGCGTGTTCGACAGCTTTGCGAGTGTTCTTTCCCATGCGACCCAATCGGGCCAGGACGTCGTCATCGCGGCGACGGGGGGCGACACGCTCACGCTGAAGAACATGAAGGTCGGTTCGTTGACTAGCCAGGACTTCCACTTCGCGTAAGGGACGGGCATCCACACCGAGTAGTACTCAACAACTGCCTTGGGGATCTCTTGGGGGATCTTCAGACAAGGGCATGGTTCAAGGGCGGCTACCATGATTGACTTTGGACGGCGGGGGGCATTCCCCCCGCCCGCGAATCTCTATCGAATTCCACTTCTTTACCTATCAGAGCTCTGGGCGGTCGGACGGCAGTGGGCGGAAGACGCCGAACTGCGGACGCCGCAACTGATCGGCTGGGCAAAGCGCTCGGTCGAAGCCCTGCGGCAACGGATATTCGCTGGTCGACCCGGGCCGGCGGAGGACTATGACGAGTCGCAGTCAGAGATGTCGGCTTTCCTGCGGTCTTGCCGCCGGATTTTCTGGGCTCTCGCGGCCTTCAGCGGGATGAGCAATCTCCTCATGCTCACCGGCTCGTTTTTCATGCTGCAAGTCTATGATCGGGTGCTCCCCGGGCGCAGCATACCGACGCTGATAGCCTTGATGGTTCTGGCGACGGTGCTTTACCTGTTTCAGGGTGGGCTGGACCTCGTCAGGAACAGGATCAGTGCCCGGGTCGGCCGGTATTTCGATGAAAGGCTCGGCGTTCGGATATTCGACGCGCTTGTTCGCCTTCCTCTCAAGACCAGGGCCGATGGCGATGGCTTGCAGCCGGTGCGGGACCTTGATCAGGTCCGCAGCTTCCTTTCGAGCGGAGGGCCGACGGCGCTCTTTGATCTGCCCTGGATGCCGATCTATCTCGGCGTCTGCTTCCTCTTTCACTTCTGGATTGGCGTCACTGCGCTGGCCGGGGCGTTGGCGCTGGTCGGGATTACGATGCTCACGGAATCACGCACCCGAGGGCCGGCAAAGGCGTCCTCGCGCCTAGCCGTTTCGCGAACTGCCCTTGCGCTCGAGGGGCGGCGAAATGCCGAGGTTCTGCAGGCCATGGGCATGCGGCAACAAGCGGCTTTCCGTTGGCGGGATGTCAACGCGAAGTACCTCGCGGCCCATGAGCGGGCCAGCGATGTCGCAAACGGACTCGGTGGCGCCTCCAAGATCTTCCGGGCGATCTTGCAATCGCTGGTTCTCGCCGTTGGCGCCGTCCTCGTCATCAACCAGGAATCGACGGCCGGCATCATCATTGCAGGATCGATACTCACTGCGCGAGCCCTCGCGCCCGTCGAAATGGCCATTGCGAACTGGAAGGGATTCGTCGCCGCGCGGCAATCCGGGCAACGGCTCGATCGCTTGCTGAAGCTTCTGCCCAACGAGGAGGAGCGGTTGGCATTGCCTGCACCTGTTGAAACCCTCACCGCCGAGCACCTCTATATTGGCGCCCCGAACTCGGAGAGGCCCACTCTCAGCGAAGTGTCGTTCCAGCTTCGGAGCGGGCAGGCGGTTGGAATCATTGGTCCGAGCGGATCCGGCAAGTCGACATTGGCACGTGCACTGGTCGGGGTGTGGCCGTGCATTCGAGGCAGGATCCGGCTCGACAACGCCGCGCTCGATCACTGGTCTTCGGACGCCCTCGGCAAGCACATCGGTTATCTGCCTCAGGACGTCGAATTGTTCGATGGCAGCATCGCAATGAACATTGCGCGGTTCGACCCGGATGCAACGGCCGCTGCTGTTCTGGAAGCCTCGCATGCCGCGGGCGCGCACGACCTCATCCTCTCCCTTCCGGACGGCTACAGCACGAAGATTGGCGAGGGAGGGCTGGCGCTGTCGGCGGGACAGCGGCAGCGTATCGGGCTCGCGCGCGCCTTTTACGGCAAGCCCTTCCTGGTGGTACTTGATGAGCCCTCTTCCAATCTCGATGCCGAGGGCGAGGACGCCTTGACCGAGGCGATCTTGAACGTGCGCCGTCGGGGCGGAATTGTCGCCGTTGTTGCGCATCGACCGAAGGCGTTGGAAGGCGTGGACCATGTCTTGTGCCTCGGGGAAGGCAAGGTGCAGTCCTTCGGCAAGAGAGAGGAGGTCCTCAAGAGAGTGTTGCGAAATCCCACACCGCTCAAGGTCGTCGCGGAAGCTCAAGGAGGTGGCCGATGAATGGCCAGGTGACGCCGGCGATGCAATCCATCCAGCGTTACATGATCGTCGGTATGCTCATGTTTGGTTTGGTAACCTTTGGGGTCGGCGGCTGGGCGACAACCACCCAATTGTCGGGCGCGGTGATCGCCCAAGGCGTGGTCGTGGTGGATTCCAGCGTCAAGAAGGTTCAGCACTCCACTGGTGGGATCGTGGGAGAGTTGCGCGTGCGGGAGGGCGCGCGGGTCAATGCAGGGGATATTTTGATCCGCCTCGACGAGACGCAGACGCTCGCGAATGCCACCATCGTCACCAACAGCCTCGATGAGCTGTTCGCGCGGCAGGCTCGTCTGGAGGCCGAGCGCGATGGCGCCGAGCACGCTGTCTTTCCCAAGGTGCTGCTCGACCGGGCCAAGGAGAGCAACTCCGAGGCGAGCCGTGCGATCACTGCGGAGCGAAAGCTCTTTGAGCTGCGTCGTCAGGCGCGGGGCGGCCAAAAAGCGCAGTTGCAGGAGAAAAGCGCGCAGCTGGAAAACGAGATCAAAGGCCTTACGGGGCAGACCGAGGCCAAGCAGAAGGAGGTCGAATTTATCCGGCAGGAGCTGGAGGGCGTGCGCAGTCTCTGGCAAAAAAATCTGGTGCCGATCACGCGGCTCAATTCTCTCGAGCGTGATTCCGCCCGCCTCGAAGGCGAGCGCAGCCAGCTGGCAGGAATGATTGCTCAATCGAAAGGCAAGATCGCCGAAATCGGACTCCAGACCATTCAGATCGATCAGGACCTGCGGACGGAAGTTGGCAAGGATCTGATCGAAACGCGATCGAAGCTCTCCGAGCTGAGCGAGCGCAAGACTGCGGCCGTCGATCAATTGAACCGGGTCGATATCAGGGCACCGCAAACCGGCCGCGTCCACGAGCTGAGCGTGCACACTGTTGGAGGTGTGATCTCTCCAGGCGAGCAGATCATGCTGATCGTGCCCGATGCGGACTCGCTTGCGGTCGAGGTCAAGATCGCACCGCGCGATATCGACCAGGTCTATATGGGGCAGACCGCGACTATGCGCTTCGCGGCGTTCAACCAGAAGACCACGCCCGAAATCGACGGAGAGGTCAGCATGGTCTCGGCAGACATTACACAGGATCAGCGTGCCGGCACCAGTTACTACACGGGCCGTGTCCTGCTGAAGCCGGAAGAGCTGGCGAAACTCGGGTCGGCCAAGCTGTTGCCCGGCATGCCCGTCGAGGTCTTCATCAAGACGGCAGGTCGGACCGCGCTATCCTACCTGCTCAAGCCGCTGCACGATCAGGCAGAGCGCGCATTCAAGGAGCGCTGAGTCTTTGGCGGACACGAAATGACACAGCCCCGAGTGCACCAGTACTCGGGGCTTTGTATCAACGAGCACCGAGCTCGCGATCAAGGAGCTATTCGACAAGTGACATCGCAGCCCATCATACACTCACAAAGCCCGGTCATTCGTCTTTATGATGATGTCCTAGAACAACAATTGTTGGCCGACGTTCAAGACTATCTGCAAAATACATCATGGAAATTCGGAGCAGTGTCATACAAGGCACCCGGCAGTTATCGCTATTGGTACAAGCATTTTGCCGGGGGATACGACGAAGCTGACACGTCAGATTGTTCAGGTGCCTTGTTGAACGAAGCTCCGGTCATCTGGAAAATGTGGAGCCTCTTGGAGGAAACGATCTTCAAAGATCACACACTGATGAGGTGCTATGCAAACGGTTATCCATACGGATGCGAAGGTTCGGCTCATTTGGATTCAGCCGATCCCAGTGATTACACGGCAGTCTTTTATTCTAATCCAACTTGGGACCCTAATTGGTCGGGTGAGACCATCTTCCTAACGCAACAGCCGCCGGCAGACATCATCGCAGCAATTCTGCCACGTCCAAATCGGTTAGTGCTTTTCCAAGGGAATGTTCCGCACGCCGCAAGAGGAATCTCAAGAGTTTGCCCCTTGCTGCGCATAACATTGATGTTCAAGACGAAAAAGAAATTCAACTGAACAGGGGCGACGCAGAGCTTGCGGACGTGAGCTGGTGAAACTCGGGTCGGCCAAGCTTTTGTCTGGCCTGCCGGTCGAGGTTTTCATCAAGATGCAACGTCGCCCTGCGCTGTCCTACTTTCTCAAGCCGCCGCATGATCAGGCGGGGCGGTGTTCAAGGAACGCTGAGTCCTCGCGGAAGATAACAGCGTTCGACTGCGCGCATTCGAGGCCGGCGCCTATCCGTGGGCGCCGGCGTTGCGGCCAGCCTCTGAAGGCACGGCTGGGCGGCCGGACGCATCGGCAGCGGGCGGGCCGGGCCGACGAGTGCGCGTCACAAGCCGGATCGGAGTCTGCCGTCTGCTTTGCAGAGTCGACACCAGCGTTCTGAATATGTCGGGTCGCCGCAAGAGATTTAGTGGGGCGAACGTGGTGAGATCGACCCACCTCCTGATCAACCGCAGTAAATCGCGCTGCTTTCGACGGATCGACCGTGGCAGAAGCCTGGGCGAGACTGCGGATCTTTCGGACGATCGTCGGTTCAGTACGTCCATTCGCCTGGCGTGCAGGGTCATCGCCGCTACGAAGACAAGTATCGTAGCTTCAGCTCCCAGGATGACGAGTAGCTCACCTGGCATATGAAATCTGTCCTGCCCGAGGAATCACTGTTTGACAGTTTGGCCTCGGTGAATAATTAAATCAACAGTTATAATTATATCGGCAGTTGAGTTCTTGCCCTGGCTCTGGATCAGCGAACCACGTCTGCGCCGCGCGGCGCTTGCCGCGCCCTTCCACCGAAAACAACCGGAGCCGCAAGGCTTCTCATCCCATTCATCCTTTGCATTCGTCCTTGCAGGCGCACCGCTGGCGTCACTGCAGCCCTTGCAAACGATCTTCGGCGCCGATTTAATTCGTTAATTTATTATTGCGGTTCTAATTAAATGGAATTATGTTAAATATAATGACGCCGAATAATGATTTTGGCGCGGTTGGGGGGCGGCCGCGCCGGCTGTGGATCCGACCTCAGTTTGGCGTGCGCAGAGGGATCGGCAGATGCAGCGAACCTCGGGCCCAGTCATCGCGGCAGCCATAGCTGTCATGATCGGAGGCGTTCAGTGGGCGCGTGCGGCATTGTTGACCGTGCCGACGGCGCCGCAAGCGGCTCTTGCGCACATCGAGTTGGGACGCCCGACGCTTCCGCCCCTCACTTACACGGTGTTTTGCCTGCGCTATGAGGCCGAATGTCGCCCGCGGCGCTCCTTCCGCGGCGGGCCGATCCGGTTGACGAAGGAACGGTGGGCGGAGCTGAAAGCAGTCAATCGCGCCGTGAACCGCGCCATTGCTCCGCAGCCTAATGAACTTGGCCTTGCAGGTGAGGAGTGGATCGTTAACCCCGATAGCGGTGATTGCAACGACTACGTAGTGAGCAAGCGTCATGAACTGCTGCAACGGGGCTGGCCCGCGCGGGCCCTGCTATTGAGCGAGGTCGTCGTTAGTTCCGGAGAGCATCATTTGGTGCTTCTCGTGCGGACCAGGAGCGGCGATCTCGTCCTCGACAATCTCACGCCGCAGATCAAACCGTGGTCCAGGACGCCCTATCACTGGGTTCGCGTGCAGAGACCCAACGATCATCGCCTATGGGCGACGATTAGTCGGCCAAGTGCATGACTGGCTGATTTTGTGGAGGCCTGAGCGCTGTTCCAGAGATCAGCTGCAGCCGCGACCTGGCTGCCAGCGCTGGCCGGTCTTCCGGTCTTCATGAAAGGAGAGCCGCGTTGGCTCGCTTGATCGGGCGAGCGCATCTTCAAGCTCTCGCGGAGCAGATAGATGAAGTGGCACCGCGTCGACACTCGTCCCGCAGACTGCCGGGGACTCCGATACTCAACGCGGGTGGTCGAGCGATCCATCCGAAGGCGATGCCGGCAATCCGGACGACGGATGAGGAGCGCGATGTGTGGGTGCGCGTGTCTTGGGGTGATGCCAAGGTGCTGCGGCGGCCGTTCTCGGATGATGTACTCGTTATGCGCTGGGCGGATGAGGAAGATAAGCTGGCGCTTAGCGTCTGCGGATTCCGACGAAGTCGCCCAGGGGTACCGATATGAAGTCGCCCGTGGATTCCGAGACGATGTCGCCCACCTTTCCGATTTGATCTCGCCCAGCGGCGAGGCGTTCTGGCCGGCTGGTTCTCTGGCAT
>NZ_JBVVPP010000034.1:0-72910 GCF_055811315.1 Bradyrhizobium sp. MI1.4
ACGGGTGGGCGACTTCAAATCGGAATGGTGGGCGAGATCATCTCGGAATCCTGGGCGACATCGATCGGAATCCGCAAATAGTAGCTGAGGTTCGCTGAAAGTGCTGTGAAATACCTCATTTTCGTGGAAAAGACGTGTCCTGAGCGGTTTCATTTGCTTGTGAGGTGGGTACCAACTTCGGCGGATTAACCACGCGATCCGGGTTAATTTTAATGAGACAAAATACTGCTTGTTAGCCTAGGCGGTGCAGATCAACGTGCAGATATTGCCGTTTTCCGGGCTCGGCGGGATCGGAAAACTGACTCTGTAGAGGTGCAATCGCGATCGCTGCGATGGCTCGATTGGAAGTTACCTCTTCATTGGAGAATCTCGCCATGGTCGAACGTCGAGCAATGGAGCGGATACCGATTAACCGGGCGGCGCGGCTGTCGTTTGGTGGATGAGTGGGACCCATCCGTGCGTGGTGCGCGACATCAGCGCCCTGGGAACCTGCATCTCCACGCCGTACTACATATTCGCCAGCGAATTGGCGTTATCGTTCGACGAACATTCCGAAACCTTCACCTGCCGCCTCATGTGGAGGAAGGAGACACTTTGCGGGGTGTGCTTCCTCCTGCGCCGCAGCTCGCCGAAATTGGCGAATGACGTGGTGCGGCTTGACCACCAATGATGTGCTGCCGACTCTGAGCATCCTTAAGCTCATGTGTCGACATAATTCCTCGCGTGCGCTGAGAGGGGATCGGGCGGCCGTTTTGGGCGACAAAGTCGAGCCCCTCCACAAGGTCCGCTGATTGAGGGATGGCAGACCAGATCAACTCACGTTCAGTTCTTCGCGTTTTGACCCGAAGCGGTCATGTTGCGATTTTGGGAGGAAGCATCTCAACGTTCGCATCACGCTGCAAATCGTGTCACCGCGTGAAGTTCGCAGCTTGATCGCCTCCCGGAAGAGAAGACGTGGAGGCTGGCCGTTGGCAGCCTTCTCCGAATTTTGCCTGCTCGCCTCTCTGGCCAACAAGTTTCCTCAAGTCTTCAAATCAATCGTGGCTGCCTGGGTTTGATCCTGATTGAGTTCAGCAGCGTTGCGGCGGCGATCATCAGCAGGATGCCGGCGAGGCTGAGCGCGATCTGCATCGCAAGACCATTCGAGATGTCGGCCAGCGCTATTTGGCTGGCGAGCGCCAGCAGAACACCGAGACAATAGATTGCCAGCGAATTCTCCCCACAGCGGATCGCTGCGCGCATCAGCGGCATCGGCAGTCCTTGCCAATCGCGGGGTACGAGCCATACCGCCAAAATCGCAAGCGCTAAAAAATGCAGCAACCGCAAGGGAGCGAGATCCGATTTGTCGACTTGGTAAACCACATTGGCGAGCGCTTGTGGGACCAGATCTTCCAGGGTCGTGAGCCACCAACTCAATGCGACGATCAGGCTAAAAGTCAGATAGAGAACTGCAAGTACAAGCGCGATGCGACAGGTCATCCAGGGCCAGACTCCCTTGCCCGCAATGACACACCAGGCGCCGAGCACAACCAGCAGCTGCCAAGCCAGCGGGTTGAAGAACCACACGTTGTTGGGCCAGGCCGGGACGGTCCAGCCGAAGACGTGTACCAGCGCATAAAGCAAGAGCGACGCGCCGAGTGTCACGTTCGGCACTCGCAACAGCAACCACAATAGTGGTGCAAACAAAAGATGATAAACCACGAAAATCGGCAAGACGTCGGTATTGACCGGACGGTATTGCAGGATCGCCGCATGCGCGAGCGCCGCACCCGGATGTTCCAGCAAAAGGCGCGTGTTGCTCTCGTCGGCGATCCGGCCACCGCCGGTTAGGTAGACCATGATGGCGCAAGCTATAGTGAGCAATAGAAATGCAGCATAAATGTCCCAGCTTCGCCACAGCGTTCGGGCGATGACGCCGGGCCAGCCATCGCGCGAATGTGCGCTGCCGTAAGCCAGTGCGCAGGTCACACCCGAGACGAACATGAATACTTCCGCGCTATCACTGAAGCCGTAGTTCCGCAGCGTCAGCCAGCTTCCGATGTTGTTGGGGAAATGATTCAAAAAGATGCACCAGAGCGCGAGGCCGCGGCAAGCATCGATGCGTAGGTCGCGGCCTAGCCCTTTCGGCTCCGGCCGCGGGCCCGCCAATGGCATCGCAGGCGCCGCGAGCAACTCGGGTTCGGGCTGCGGATGCAGTCCGCGCAACGCGTTTCGCTCGATCTCCGCCAGCATCCGGCGACTGTCAATGTTCAGCGCAGTCCGATGCTTGTCGAGGTGGGCCGGCGCGTCACTAACGGGATACGATCGCATCGGCTCCCGCGCATCGGACAGATCGATCGAACTGATCGCCACCATCTCGACGAAAGAGCTGCGCGGCGGCGGCGCAGGCACCATCATCATGGTGGCGACGGACCGAAAGGACGGAAATGATAATCCTTCCATTCCTTCCATTAATTCTTCGTCGGTAATCACTTCATAGGAGCCAGCCGGTAGTATCCGCTCGAAGCTTGTGATCCGAAATGGGTGCTCGAACTCCACCGTTTCACGTCGTGATCGGGTAATCGTCATGATCATCCTCGCATGTTGGCGAGGACGCGCCGGGACAGCGGATAACAGCTGGCATAAAGAGGCGATCTCGCGGGTGCTGAACGCTCAATGACGGGGCTATTCAGCACCTCGGGCGAAAGCGATTCCACTGCAAACCGAAACCGGAAACTCCGCCTCAGAGCCATGCGCGTCCGGATTAATTGTTATCGAATATTCGCTGCCGTCCCGGCAGCCAATGCGCCAAGCATCGACCCCAGATTCGGTGCCGCCTTGATACATGGTCCGAACAACAGCTCCACAGGCCTGCTTTCTATTCTTCAAAACGGACGTCCAGAAAGCGAGATGCTTAGCCTGATCCAGTGCAAGTATCCTCATCGACCTTTTGTTAGCGGCGTGGGCCGTTCTGAAAGGCTCGGCAGCTACGACCTCGGGTGGCATGGCTGTTGTTGCAGTGGCAGCCGCCCTTCTAAAATGCAGATCGGCATCCAGAACAAACCATAGGACGGTGAAGCTCGCGACAGCCACCAGAGAGAGAATAGGCGATCGCTTCATCATGTCTCTCCCTCCCAGAGATCGAGACATTGCGGCCATCGCGGCGTCGCGGGGCCCGAGAAACCTAACGAAATATGGTACGTCGTGAACGGCGCTGATCGCTGCAACCGCCCAGGAACTGAGCCCTACCCTTCGATGAGCAGTGGCACAGCGGGGAGTGCAGCAGCGGCAGCGGGTTCAAGCAGCGGCACTGACCTGTCGCGAAAAGATGTCAAGGTGGGGCTGACTGATACCGTTTAAAGCCGCGTCAGCTCGGCTCGAACCTTGCGTGTCACTGCGTGCCGAGCGGCGAGCCTGGCAGCGCACTAGATGTCCGATTCGGGCACACGTTTACCTAGTCGACTGGAAGAGCATGATCTGATCAACGGCAAACACAACTCACGATTTATGAACGCGCGGAGGTTTCACACAACCGCTGAGGCATAGAAGGGCAACGGCGCGCGAGACGGACTCAGATCGCATGACGCGCAGCGCGAGATAAATGTCTCTTCCTGGCCGATTTTGTTGCAAAAGTCGGTTGAGACAAGTCACGAACCGTGATTCCGTTGTGTTGACGCGAATCTCGGCGAGGTCGATCCATGATGGGCCGTCTGAAGAGTGACCAAGGTCAACTGTTCTACGAGTTTCGTCTTGGCGACGCGATACCCGAAGATCATCTGGTGCGGAAGATCGATGCTGCTCTCGATCTGTCCTGGCTTCGCGGTGAACTAGCATCTCACTATTCGTCGATGGGGCGCCCGTCGATTGATCCGGAACTGATGATCCGGATGCTGGTCGTGGGGTATGTCTTTGCGATCCGCTCGGAACGGCTGATCTGCCGTGAAGTGCAGGTGAACCTCGCCTATCGCTGGTTCTGCAAGCTTGGTATCGAGGACGCTGTCCCGGATCATTCGGCATTTTCGCGCGCCCGCAACGAGCGCTTCCGTGATGGAGATGTTCTCCGCCGCGTGTTCGAGCGGATTGTCGAGACATGCATTGCCGCCGGTCTGGTTGGTGGCGAAGGATTTGCAGTCGATGCGAGCCTGATTGCGGCCGACGCGAACAAGCAGCGCTCGATCGCAGGTCAGGACTGGTGCAGGGATCGCGATCCGGCCAGGTCCAGCCGCGCGGTGAAGGAGTATTTGGCAACCCTCGACGATCCGGCGTGGGGCGCCGCCAGCGATGTCATCCCGAAGTTTGTCTCGCCATCCGATCCGGCAGCGCAGTGGACCGGCGCTCACAAGGGGCCGGCATTCTTCGCGTACTCCGACAACTATCTCATCGACGTGAAGTTCGGCGTCATCGTGGATGTCGAGGCCTCCCGCGCCATTCGCCAGGCCGAGGTCGGTGCAGCAAAAACCATGATCGAACGAACCGAGGAGCGCTTTGGTCTCAAGCCAGAGCGACTTGTCGGGGATACCGCTTACGGAGCGGCTCCGATGCTGAACTGGCTGGTCGAGGAGAAGGGCATCGCGCCGCATATCCCTGTGTTCGATAAGTCGAAGCGGGATGATGGCACCTTCTCGCGGAGCGACTTTCGATATGACCCAACCGGGGACGTTTACCACTGCCCGGGTGGTAAGCGGCTTGGGACGAGCGGTACCGTGCACGAGGGCAAGACCCTTCTGTATCGTGCCAGCAAGCTCGACTGCGATGTATGCCCGCTCAAATCGCAGTGCTGCCCAAAGGAACCATCACGCAAGATCCCGCGCGATATCCATGAGCATGCCCGAGACGTTGCCCGGTCGTTCGCTGGCACCGAGGGCTTCGAGCTCTCTCGGCGTCAGCGCAAGAAGATCGAGATGAGGTTCGCACACTTGAAGCGCATCCTGAAGCTTGGTCGGCTCCGATTGCGAGGCCCGCAAGGTGCCCAGGATGAGTTTGTTCTAGCCGCCATCGCTCAGAATCTGAGGCGGTTTGCATCGCTGGTCGCACGACCGCCGCCGGCTCAGGTTCTGCGCATCGCGTAGCGTAGCGTCAAAGTTGCGTAAAATGCGTCAGGGCCAGCGCTTCAAAGCGCGGCTCAACAAAAGGCCCAGCGGCCAAATCCATTGCAGCCAACTTTTGCAACAAAATCGGCCCATAGCCGACCTGTCGGGAGCAGGCCGGTCGAGGACCGCTTGTGACCCCAATTCAGACATCGGCCTCCCTCTCCCTCTCTCTCTCTCTCTCTCTCTCTCTCTCTCTCTCTCTCTCTTCATGTTGCAGTAGTCTTGAATTGAGACGCCCCGACCAATTGTCGCGGCGCTCGTCGATTTCATATCGTCCGCCAACTAGCCCTTAGACGTTTGTCTCGCGTCGGTTGGCGCAGCGACATATCTAGAGTTCGGCGCAACCAGGAAGTCACGTCAGAGGGCAAGCCGACGCAATCGGTGCGCCGTCGCGTGCGCCATTCGCAGCTACAATCGTTTTTCTTTGCGAAGAAACGCACCTTAAGCCTTTAGGTCCGTGATCCGCATAATCGCGACCACGTTCCCATCATTGAACGCCTGCTCCTTTGTGTCCTTGTTGCAGGTCCAGACAAAATTCTTCTTGCCGGTAAAGGTCTTTTCGTCCTGCTCAAGCCGAAGCTCTCCTTCGGTGATATGGCAGACCATGGCATTCATCATCGGGGGCCCCATGGTCTTCGATCCCGGCTGCATGATGATGTCGCGCATTGAGACGGTCTTAAAACCCGGGATCAGCGATGGTGTCTCGCTATCATACTCACGCACCACCACACCTGGCCACGGAGTTGTGTCCTTGTAGCCCGTCGTTTGAGCGGCGGCGGGCTTTATCATGGCCGCCGAAGCCGCTGCCAACCCGAATGTCAATGCAGACCTTCGATCGATCTTGCTCATCGCTTTTCTCCCTGGGTTACTTGCAACAAGCCGCCGCAAAAGCTGCGCGCGTGTGGAATGTGAAATCGTGGTGTGAAACCGAAAAGGGGGCGGTCTCTTAGGCTAGCGTACCTGCCGACAGCGCTAGTACTGCTCGTTCGGCCCGAACGGTGACTTCGGCACATCCCGCTTCAAGGGCGACCACATTCTACGAGAACGGACGCGCCCTAGAAATGGGTGTTTCGCCCAAGAGGCATAATGCCTCAGTTTGCTTAGGCCTGAAGTTCGGACCCGGCGTCAGCAACTTCACACTGCGACCAACTGAATACGCAAGTCAGTGTCACTGACTGGTCCTGTGGCGGGTCGCAGTAAGTGTGCGGCCACGACCTATTGGCGTCGAGTGCGGAGGCGATGATGCTGCTCCCGCAACACCGCCCGGAGCTAGCCCATCAGCGAAGTGGCAGCATGCCTCAGTTTTATCGGACAAAGGGCAAGGGTCCGATGCCATCAGTGCAACCCGGAAATGAAATAGCTCCAAGCGGTGGCCGGTATTATACAGGTGCCACTGGAAGTGCTGTTTCAAGCGTTCGTGGAAAGATTGCTACGACCAGTCTGGGAGGAACATCTGATGACGACTATGTTTGTTAGACACACGGTTTCCGACTACAAGACCTGGCGGAAAGTTTACGACGATTTTGCTTCGGTTCAGAAGACGAAGGGCGTAACAGCCGAGGCTGTCTACCGAGCAGTCGAAAATCCCAATGACATCACAGTAACTCACGAGTTTGCCACGATTGAAGCTGCGCAAGCCTTCGCGGAGAGTGCTGAATTGAAGAATGCCATGCAGAATGCGGGAGTAGCGAAAGCTCCAACGATTTGGTTTACCAAAAAGGCGTGAAGTATCGATCCCGGCCAAGTGCCGGCTGTGGTGGTACCATGTCGCCTGTTGGCCCATTGAGACATGCCGAAGCGGTCTGACGATATCCGTTCACAGGGGTAGACCGGTAGAGAACGGCACGCGGCCAAAGTGACGCGATTGACCCTGGCTGTGTAAAAACGCAAAGATCGAAACGCGACGAGAATGACATTCTGGCTTTGCGGGCCCGCCGCCCTAGAATTGCGGCGATCAGGATGGGCGAAATGCAGTATGTTTGCGACACGCCGAAGGGTAAGACCTGGTTCCGTATCGAAACGGAAGGTGAAGCGGTGCAAGAGTCGCGCCTGATGCGCCACACAGTCGAGAAATATTTCTGCCGCGAGCGAGAGAAGGCAGTCCAATCCTGGCGTCCGGAGCAGCCCAACGCGATCGAGCGCGACATCGGCCTCGAGGCCCATGTACAGCGAGAGATGCCGCTTTTCCTCACGTTGCGTGACAGGGAGGGTAATCCACTGGCTACAGCGATGCTGCCACCGGGTGGCAAGGATCGCGGCGGGTTCCGGATCATCATCGTTGCCGCATGCAATGCCGATCCTTATCCTGAGCAGGATGCGGCCATCGCTGCGCTAGGAGCGCATTTCGGTCTCACACTCGATCGCCACCGCTGCTTCCCCTACGGCCGCTAAGGAGCCTGACAAGTATCGCTGCTTGGAGCGAAGTCGGCTCATGTCCCGTTGCGGACCTGCGCCGGCCTGCTACCTAATGGCAGCTTCTGACCGAAGGCGGCTATCGCATGGTCTCTATTTCTGCGAAACGGCTCTGTATTCACCACTCGCTCCGCCGGACGAGACGATGGCGCTTTCCCGGAACGGCGCACGGGTAGGCTGGGACGCCGACAATTCCTGGCAATACATCCGATCGATCTTGCGCTGCATGAGCGCATAGCAGTCGCATACAACGCGCTCGAGCCGCACCCGGTCGATCTCGATAAACCCGCGCCGGTCGGAGGGGACGGCGCCGGCCGCGCGCAGCTTGCTCATCGTCAGAGTCACTGTCGTCCGCCGCACCCCAAGCAATTGCGCAAGCGCCTCCTGCGTCACCGGAAGGAGGTCATCGGGAACGCGGTCGTGAAGCTGCAGAAGCCACCGCGCCATGCGGCCATCCACCCGGTGCAGCGCGTTGCAAGCGGCTACGTGCTGGAGTTGCAATAACACCGCGCGGGCGTGGAGCTGAACGACATTCCTGATGGCTGCGCTTTGCGCATAGGCATCCCGAAATTTGGCGGCGGAAATCAATGATGCTGTGCCAGCGATGCGTGCAATCGCGGTCACGGATGAAAGCGATGGGCCGAGTACGGAGAAAGAGGCCAAAGCGCCTTCCCGTCCCATCAAGGTGGTTGCGACCGTTTGCCCGTCCGGCATATCGAGCATGAAGGCGATTGCGCCGCTATGGGGAAAATAGACCGGGTCCATCTCATCGCCCGAGCGCACCAGAACCGCATCTGGCTCAAACGAGATCTTCTGGAAGTAGGGCGTGAGCAAGCTGAGATCCGCTGGCGGCAGCGCTGCCAGTAGCCGATTCCCGATGCCAGTGCGGTTGACGGTCCCGATGCTTTCTTGTGAAAGAGCCCCCACTGAACGGCCGCGTCCATCTATTTCATTCACTAGGATTATCCGAATTATGAGTTGCCGAAAGGCGACTATCCAAACAGAGCCATTAGTCGAGATCAAGCACGGACATTTGCGGAGACGCTGCCGGCGTCTCGCCGCGCAAGCAGGATCTTGCATACATCATACTATTCACGCCCGTTGTGCGACTCGGCGAGCGGGGCCCTGCGGGATGATCAACCGGTGATGGTTCCGGCAGCGCTTGCTCTTGGCTTCCTAGCTGACGTCTTCGGCGGTGTGGGGCGTGCACGTCTTTTGGCCCGGCGCTTCCGTTGACACGGTGCAATTATCCGTCGGTTGATTGGGGTAAAGCCGGAAGTTTGCCGCCCCGCCAGAGCGACGCTTTTGCCCTCAACGGACATGCGGGCGTTGTCCGTCAGGAGGCCCCAGGCCAGCACGCTTAGGTTGCTCTGCCGAAAGTGCGGACATAACGCGGCCAGCTGCTTAATGAGTACACAGCCTAGGAGGGCCCTGCTGCCAGTTAAATTCGGCGACTGTTCGCGATTCCTCGCCGTGCGCAGACGCCGCCCCTGCACTGGCGGTGATCCACAGGCGATGCTTGCGCTATTCGCGCCACGGCATGCGGCACGGATCCGTAGCCCGCACATCGCCTGTTTCGTCCAGCCGTATGCACGCAAATTCCCTGTTCGCTAGCGATAAATTCCCTGTTCGGATTTGGCGGATCGCGCCCCGGATGCACTGAATTTCGAGGCAAATGTTCGCATTTTCATGGGATAGCGGCCTCACCGCAGGCGCGCTTTCCCTGTAAAATTCCCTGTTCGCAGGGAATTCGGACCGCGGCAGCGAAGGAACTTCCTGCGTCTGTCGTGATTGCTGTTCAAGCGCAGGGAGACGCATCCATGATCCGCAAACCTCTGTTCGTTGTCCTTGCCTGCATAGCATTCTCGTCGACAGCGTTCGCCCAAGGCGGCGGTGGCGGCTCGGGTGGGGGAGCCGGCGGCGGCGCGGGTTCGGCGGCAAGCTCTGGTGCTGGGACAGGCACCTCGTCGAGCAGCGCGACCTCGGGCCCCTCGGCTCCTTCCGGCATAGGGACTCAAGGCACCACCACCGGCGCTAACGTGAACACGAGCAGCCCCAACCCCAGCCAGAACAATCCGAACGTCCAACCCCCAACCGCGAACGGAAAGACGCCGGCCGCCGCGCAAGCCGAGCGTAACTCCGGGGTTGGTCATTCAGCTAATGGTTTGCCGATCGGAAGCCCCGGATCAGGCACCAGCAACGAAGATCAGAAATAGGGCGATCTATTCATCAGCTCTCACCGAAAGGCCCACCGTTGTGGGCCTTTTCCTTCGAGCTATGGCTCCGAATAGATCGGACAGCCTGCGGCCAGTGTGTTAAGGCCGGGGATGAAAAAATTGATTTTGGCGATGCTGCTCATCGCGACGCCGGCCTTGGCGCAGCCCGAACCGCTAGCCCCGAAGGCCCCATTGACCGATCGCGAACGGGTTCAGGCCGATCGTGCGCAGGCCGCCACGCAGGAGAAGGACGCCCCGACCGCGCGGCCGTGGGACAGGGGCGCGGATGGCAAGCGGCCCTGGGACCGGGGTGCGCAGGCGAAGTAGCAGCGTTCCCGACGGGACCTCGAAAGCTTGCCGGCAATCGGCAGCAGCCTTCCGTGAGGATCCTTCCGCGACGGAACTGAGTTTAGGCGGCACGGGCTGGGGCTGCCTCAATTTCTCCATCGAGCCGTCCAGTGCAGCGACAGCGCTCCGGCTCCGCTTCCTCGCCAGTCGGCACGGCCCTATCTGACGGTCACTTCCACAGCGATGATCGAGGATCCGCGCTGCCTGCGGTTTTCGCCTGACACCGCAATTCGAAACCGGTCAGTCCCTGGACGTGAGGGGGCTTGGTAGCGAAATGACGGGCCGACGATCGTCACATGACCGGCACTGGGCGCCTCTGCCAGTTTAACTTCATCCAGAAGCTGAGTTCTGCCGCGCAGGCCTTGCAGGCATTCCGTGCCGGCTGGGATTGAAACAACCCAATACACGGTGTCGGAAAGCAGTACGAAGCGCTCGGGCCGCAAGGCGCATTCACCTGCGGCCGCAGCATGCGCTTGCAGCCAGTATCCCGCGATAAAACATAGGCTTGCCGCCGCTGTTTTGGGCCTCATGCTGCCGCCCATGCGGTGATCATGGTTGGATCGGCCAGGCAAGCTCAAACAAAATCGCCGCCACCGGCTGCCCGGTGTTGCGGCGATTCATGGGTGAACGCGGCTGGTCGCTAAACGCTATGCCGTTCACCGAGCGTACCAATACCCCCACCAGCGTTGCGACACAGGCCGGGCCTCCGCCTTGAGCGCGGCGACTTCCTCGACAGAGCGAAGGTTGGGGCCATAGATCGCAGGCGGGTAGACATCATCCCAAAACACGTAACCGGTTCGGAGGTGGGCCGACCGATGATGCGCAGGAGCAAGCGCGAGCTCCGCGGCTGAAGCTGCGGTCGTTATCAAAGCAAGGCCAAGAACAGAAAGAGCAATGGATGGAGCAAGGGTGCGGAAGTTCATTGGATCAATCCCTCTCGAAATGGGCGAGAAATAATGCGACGGCCTCTAAAAGGTTGCAAGCGCATCGTTCCATAGAATGGCTGCGAAATCCAGCTCTTCAGGTGCGCGAATCCACCTGGACGGGACAGAACAGATTTGAAGGTGACCATCCGTGTCGGTGCGTCCGGCCAAAAGATCGCGCTATCAGACAACTCAGATGCTGCTGCTCAGGACACGATCACGCGTGGGCAATCTTTTGGCAGCAGGAGAGCCACCAAGATCATCAGGAATCATGATGTCGACACACTGCTCACTCTTGATGAGCACTGCACTATTCAGGGACGACTCCTATGGCTTCTGCATTTGTCTTCGCCTTGATCTTCTGCGCCGGCGTCATGTCGGTCTATGCGCTGCGTCCCCGGCGGTCGCAACGAACGACGACGAACGAACCCTCCGGTACCTCGCGCAGAACAGCCCGATCGACTCCCAGCTCGGCATTCGGGCGCGTCCGACGTGCCTTTTAGGCCTCGTCCAGCGTGCGAGCGACACCTTTGTTCTCACGACCATAGGCGACACAGAACATGACCCAGCCGATGAGGGACGCACCGCGACGGTACATCGTGGACGGTACAGGACAGCGTGTCCTTTTCGGTTTGACGATCGCGGAAACCATCGAGTTCGAGACGTTGGACAAGCCCGACGCGCCCCTCGGCCCTGGCCTTCGCTTCGATCAGAACAAGCCGGGACAACGATGGCTGGAGCTCTACGCCAAGCATGAGCGGGCCTGGCGCAACTGGATGGCCGACACGCGGGCTGGAGGGGAAATGCCACTCGTGCTCAACTAGGTGATGCTCTTAGCTCGTGACCGCCGAGGCATTCCATTGGCTTCAGGAACAATCTTCCCGACGAATCGGGAGACATTCCCAGGCTAGTCATATCCTGGGCAGTCATACCGCGAGCATCCGGCTGCCTTGTATGCTCATGAGAGTTAGATTGCCCGTCGCGTAGGCGCCCGTATCGATGTTGACCCGGTTTGCCAGAACTTCGGCGGTGCGCACCGGCGTGTGACCATGAACGATATATTTGCCGAACTGCTCCTCACTCTGAAGGAACTCTTCGCGAATCCAAAGCAGGTCGCTTTCGCTTTGCTCGGCCAAGGGGACACCCGGGCGAACGCCGGCGTGGACGAAGAAAAAATCTCCACAGGTAAAGCTAAGCCGTAGTTCGTCCAGGAACTCCAGATGCTCACCCGGCATTGCGCGGATCAAATCGCGCATGATCGACGCTGGGTCGTCGCGCTTCAGGTCTGGCGGCGCGAGTCCATAGGACATGAGTGTCTGGGCGCCACCGATGCGAAGCCAATCTTCAAACAACGAAGGGTCTTCGAAAACCCTCACTAAAAATGCCTCGTGGTTTCCCTTGAGAAAAATCGAGTTTCCCCGCCGGCTTCGTTCGACCAAGAGGTCAAGCGTGGCGCGCGTGTCCGGGCCGCGATCGACATAGTCGCCCATGAACACCTCGATCGCATAGCGTGGCCGACTGTGGGCCAAGTCGGCGTCGATGACCCGCAGCATGGGCTGCAGCAAATGCGAGCAGCCATGAATATCCGAGATCGCGTAAATTCGGACGCCATCCGGCAGTTGCGGCCTATGAATCGGCGGGTGTGATTGGGCAAAAGATGTCATGGCGCGCACACTCGGTGAGGTGGTGGGGACAGTTTCGCCAAGTCGGTCCGCGGCCGGACCTTATTGAAGGGTGTCGCCTCTCAGACAGCCCGATTGCGCCGAAGGAAAGGAGGGTATTCGCTTGCTTAGCTTGTCGGCGCGCGCTGAGCAAATCAGGCAACTCTGCCGTGGGCTGCATCGCGCCCGGCAGCGGGAAGATGCCTGCCTCGCTGAAGACAGCTGGGCGGATACAGCTCTAGATCGTAATTCATCGGACTTCTACTAATCGAATCACATCGGTTGCGGAGTCACTCAATGTGGGCAACAGGCGCATCAAAGATGAGCTGCTATCGCTTCACGCAGGCGCCCCAGCGAATTCGACGCGGAACCTGATTCAAAATAGGGCAGCGAGTTTCGATCGTGTGTCAGCACTGTGACGTAGGTCTTCCGCGCCCATGACCTCTCAACAAAACGCGATGCATTCATGCATCGCAAAAGTTTCGCGTGCAGCGCCACAATATCGCTGTGATCACTTCACAGTTTGCGTTCGGGGAAGTGACGGATCTTCAGCATCACGGATCAGCGTCAAGCATTCTCGATAGCAGAGGTTCGAATGGCTGTTGCAACTTATGGTTCTGAAGGCGCTGGTGCACTGTCGTCAACGCGCGGCACGGCTCTTCAGCGGCCTTTTCAGATCGTCATCATCGCTGCCGACCTGCTGCTGATCCTGCTCAGTTATGGTGCAGGGGCGGCGCTCTACAATGTTGCGCTTGCCTCCACTGGCGACGGCGCGTCGATGGGGGCAGGATTGATTGTCGGCGTTGTGTTCGTCGCGGTCGCATATTCCCAGGACGTCTACGCCACGCACCGCTTGCTGAATCTGGTCTGGCAGCTGCGCAAGGCCGTCTTCATCTGGTTGGCGTCGCTGACGATCCTCGCTATGGCGGCATTTCTGCTCAAATCCACGGACAATCTGTCTCGCGGCACAGTGATCATTTTTGCTGCAATCGGAGGCGCCGGATTGATCAGTCTGCGCTTTGTCTGGCAGTTCGTACTCGCGACAAACTATGCCAGAAGCCGCTTGGTCGATCGCAAGGTGATCCTGTTGAGCCTGAAGCCGCTCGATTTCACCTCAAGCCGCTTCAAGGATTTGCGCAGAAACGGTTTCGACGTCATGCGTCATTTCGTGCTTGGGATCGACAGCGGCGACGGCCATTGGGAGCGACAGATTCGCGATGTCATTCGGCAATCGCGCCAGGCGGACGTCGATGAATATCTTCTAGCGATCGATTGGAACGAATTGCCGATGCTCCGAAAGATCGGGCCCTTCCTGCGCGCGGTGCCCCAACCGGTACGCCTTCTGCCGGATGATTCAATCGCCGACCTCGTGTCGCGCCCATTCCTGCCAGTCAGCGGGACCGTAGCGGTCGAGATTCAGCGGCCGCCGCTCAGTGTTTTCGAGCGTTTCCAAAAGCGCTGTCTTGATGTAGGGGTGGCCTTGTTGGCGCTCGTCATACTTGCACCGCTGCTGCTGACAGTCGCCGTTCTGATCAAGCTCGGATCGCCGGGAGCTGCCATCTTCCGCCAGTCGCGCCGAGGGTTCAACGGCAAGCCGTTCGAGATATGGAAATTTCGGACCATGACGGTCTGCGAGGACGGCCAGACGATTACCCAGGCCACCAAACGGGATGCTCGGGTCACCAAGATCGGGCGTTTCCTTCGCATGACAAGCATCGACGAGTTGCCGCAGCTTTGGAATGTCTTGCGCGGCGACATGTCCCTGGTCGGGCCGCGCCCGCATGCGCTCGCCCATGACAATTACTACGATGAACTCATCAGCAAATACGTCTACCGCCACCACATGAAGCCGGGCCTGACAGGCTGGGCTCAGGTCAACGGCTTCCGGGGAGAAACCCCGACGATCGACTTGATGGAAAAAAGGGTGGAATATGACGTCTGGTACGTCAGCAATTGGAGTATCTGGCTGGATCTGAAGATCATGGCGCGTACGGCCTCGACGGTCCTGTTCCAGGAAGCCTATTAGTAGGAGCCGCCTAGGTGGCGGCGGCACTTATCGGCCGTCAGCTTCCGTTGCCGGGGGTCTTCTTGAAGAGACGAAGGACGGCGTCCCGCAGCGCAAGCATTGGCGGCACAAGGACGAAGAACGCTCCCATGGCGACTGAGGCAACGACGTGACGAAGCGAAAAAGGCTCGTCATGCTCGAGCTCTCGGCGATTCGGATCGAGCGGGGCAGGCGCGAGAGTGGTCGCCAGCGGTCGGGATCCCCGGCGGGCCTTACGCGGGGGAACCACGATCAACACGAAAAGAATATTGAGCAACACCCAGATGCTCAGGACAATAAGAGCAATCACCATCCGAACCTGCCGAAAAAATGCGAAGAGTATGAGCGCACGTTAGCCCCCTGAACCTCGGAAGGAAAGGTGCTCAAAGATTCGGCAGTCCAGGTTGCGGTCACGATCAACAGCCCTTCGTGCCGGGGGCAGGTTTGTGCAGGCAACACGTCACTATCTACTATCTTTCGTCCGGATCGCCGTGGTCAATCCATGCCTTGGGCTATGGCAGAGATCGGCATTTGTGGATTCCGGATGAATACGGGGATTGGGCGCGTATCGGAGCCCGACGATGGGGTCACTTGGCGGGTTGGTTCCGACGTCGTCGCGGCCCCGGAACTCAAATAGAGCCCCGCTGACGCATCTTCGCCCCGCCTGGCGTCCCGCCCCACGGCTGCGAATTTCCGACGGCCCGTTTCGGTCGGCTCCTGCAGACGATGGGACCGAAAAGTGGGTCCCTGCAGTCTCTTCGGAAGGCTCCGCGGCGGCCGTCAGCAGGTCGGGGCCTGCGCTAGGGGCGCAGCCGCGGACTGTGCGGCTTGCTGCGCCCCTCGCTCTAGGAATGTTCGACGTAATAGCTGTTGCGGTGCTTACCCTTATACGCCTCGATGCGTCCAAGCATCTTCGGGTTGGCGCGATTGAGGACAGCACCCAGCAGCTTCTTCTGAAGGATCTCCGACCCCGAAATTGATTCTTGAAGCGCAGCTCGCGTGGTTGCTCCCCATTCGATCACATAGACCATTGCATCGATGAGGACGCTGAACGCTTTTGAGTCCGCCACCGGCATCACAGGCGCAAGATCGATAATGATATATTCGTAGTGTTCCCGGAGCATCGCGAGCAGGTCGGCCATTGGCCTCGATGCGATGACGTCGGCCGAATTGACCATGCGCGAAGCAACGATGGACGGCAGGAAATCGAGACCGGTCTCCTTGCTTCGTTGCACGTGATAGCTGAAGCCCGTGGGATCACTGAGGGCCTCGACCAGTCCGCTGTTGGCGTTCGGCGCGAGTTCCCGTGTGAGTGAGCGCGTATGCAGGTCGCCGTCGATGAGGATGGTGCGGTGACCTGTCATGGCAATCAACTGAGCGAAATTGGCCGCGACTGTCGTTTTTCCTTCCTTTGGCAGCGACGATACAATGCCGATGACCTTGATCTCTCGGGTCATGCGCGCAACGTCGATTGAGACCTTGATGTTGCGCAACGTTTCCGCAAACCGCGAGAACGGATGATCGACGACATAGCGGGATAGTCCCGCTTCGTCGGCTTTCGCGGATGCCGAAAGCAACGCGCGCGTCTTTGTCGGCGGGCGAATATCTGGGAGAACGCCAAGACACTTCACGCCGAGTTCGTCCTCGACCTCTCCGGGGGTCCGCAAGACGTCGTTGAGGAGCTCGCGCGCAAAGGCGGCGCCGAAGCCGAGGCAGAGGCCGCCGACCAAGCCTCCCACCAGGGCCAAAACCGTCCGCGGCGAGCTTTTGCGATCAGGCTTGGTCGCGGTGCTGATCAGGCGTGCCTCGCTGAGCGGGAAGCTCTGATTTTGGGTGGCGCTTTGCAGCTTCTCCAGGAAGTTGTTGTAGAGATTGCGATAGGTGTCGGCCGCGCTTTCGAGATCGCGCAGCTTGACTTCTGCCTGGCCGGTGTGACCCGCCTGGGCGACCAGCTCTTTCACGTTCTTATCGAGAGAAGCCTCTCGGCTTTTTGCGATCTCGTAGTCGCTGCGATAAGCGTCCCCAATCCGATGAAGCTCATCGGCGATATTCTTGCGCAGTTCCTCCATCTTGTTGGCCAAATTGACCGCTGCAAGATGGGTCTTGCCGTAACGCCTTGACCAATCGGCATATTGGGCCTGTAAATCGAGGTACTGGGCGCGCAGGCGCGTAATGACCGAGTTGTTAAGGGCGTCCGTCACGGTGGGTTGGGCGAGGTCTTGGTCGGAAATCGCTTCGATCCGATCGAGGCGCGCCTTGGCTTCGGCCGTGGCCGCCCGCGCCTGAACCAGCTGTGTATTCAAGTCCGACAATTGCTGCTCGGACATGAGGCCGCGGCTGGTTCCGACGATATTGTGCTCTGCCTTGAAGGTTTGCACCGCGCGGTCGCTGGCCGTCGCCTGCTCGCTGAGCTCGACGCTCCGCTGCTGGAGCCATTCGGTCGCCCGTTTAGTGGACTGGTATTTTGCTTCCAGTGCACCCACGATGTAGGCATCGGCGATCGCATTTACGATCTTGACTGCCTTGTCCGGGCTGTGTGCGCGATAATTGAGCGACAAGACGTATGTGGTCAGGACGCGCTCGACCCTGAGACTCTTTTGAATCGATTCCACCACGGCATGTTCGATCCGCTCCTGCGTGGGCGGTTCGCCGGATTCGAACACTGACATGATCTTGCCGGTAACGACGGCGAGAAGTCCTGGATTGGATCCGTTGAATTCCGGATCCTCGGTGAGCCGCAGGCGGCGAACGATTGAAAGGATAAGATCGTCAGAATTGATGACTTCGACCTGGCTGTCGACATAGCCGGTGTCGATCAGAGCGCTGTTGGTCCCGCTGTCCTTGTCCAGAACCTGGGTTTGCCGGGTGTCCATCATGATACGGGCGTTTGCCGTATACATCGGCTTTGCCAGAACCAGATAGACGATCACCAGAGCCAGCGAAGCGCCAACTGCCGCAGCGATCAGCGGCCATTGCCGACGAAGGACATCAGTGACACGGTCAAAGCTGAGGACCGCGCCGCCAAACTCGATGCCAAACCGGTGTCCCGATTGGAAGTGTTCTCTAGGCTGATACATCTGAAATTCGCTGCCTTAATGGTCAGGATCAATTCGGGAGGGGAACAGGTTTGAATGGATTGGCCAGTTTGGTCTTCCATTCGCCTTCCAACAGCGCTCCGCCCCGAGGCTGCGTCGGCTTGTTGTCTCTCGGCTGCAATTGGGCGCTGGAGCCATCTTCTCCCGCCGCGGAATAGCCCGCCTGCACGGCGAGGTCACCGACTCGCTGCGTGAAATCCCTAATCTTGCGCGCAGCGTCCGGTTTCGTTGACGTGCACAGCGCTTCTGCGAGCCGCAGCGCCGCGCCGATGGTCGAGCGGTCGGGGGAAGCCAATTCGGAAATGAGCGTCTGCACCGACGGCAACACCGATGGATTGGTCGCGATATATGAAGAAAGGCGAGCCCTCAGCTTCTCTTTGTCGTTGCGTAGCCGTTCCAGAAGCGAAGACGGCGCCTTCACGAAGGCGTCGAGTTCGGTTTGTGAGGCGCGGTCCGAGAATCCAACGCATTGAGCGCGGGTCGGACCGACGCCCGATGCGATCAGAGCAAATCCCGTCAAGATGATGGGTAGCCATCTCGGCTTCGTACGACGCGTCACTTCGCAGCTCATCCGTGTCCCTTCGTCGTTGCTGCAAACCAGTACACGCGAAGAGTGGCAGCCAACTGTGTCAATTTTTGTGCGATGCAAAAGCGGGTTTCATTCGGTCGCGCTTGCCATCGATTGATACATCAGTGCCTTACCTTTCGTCGGTTGTGCAAGTACGATTTGCAATGCCTGCGAGATCGGCACAATGGCGCCTGCGATTTTTGCAGTTTGAAGATTTATGAGGCGGTCGCAAAAATCTTGTCGCGAAATTGACACACGAAAATTGTTCGAGCGAGCAGCGCTGGATAGCGCCTGGATCAAGAAACATCTTCTGTACAGGCTAAATCGCAACACCGCCGGGTTTCGCGCATACTTTGTTCGCAAATGCTCGCGACCATTCGCCGGCGAGTCAGTTCGTTCGTCCCGATGCTCCTCGATCAGCAAAAATGGCGCAAAGTTGTCGCGCGCATGTTCGAATGACAGAGAGCGTTGAATTTATCGCCGGTCCTCATGCGTCATACGCGAATCCTCAATCGTGACGATTGAAAGCACGCAAAGACCTGATACAGACTGCTGCGGTGCAACAGCTACGGAATGTCGATGTGACGGAGTTGGTTCATCGTGAGAAAGCGCATGTCCTGCCGCTCGACAGCATCCGGGGTATCGCCGCGACATCTGTGGTGATCCACCATCTCCTGCTGATGCCGACCTTTCTCGCGGCATTCCCACACAATGCGTGGATCAATTGCTCGTTCTTCAGAAGCGCGTGGCTATTGGTCGACTTGTTCTTCGTTCTCAGTGGCATCGTGATGTCGTTGAGCTACGTCGAGGGCGACTTCGGACGCTTCTCGCTGCGCGAATTCATGGTGCGGCGTTTGGCGCGGGTCTATCCGCTTCACATCGTCATGCTGATCGCAAACCTGCTGTTCCGCCTCCTGCGTATCGGCTTGGTCGCCACAGGCGTCGTGGTTGCCGCGCCAGCCGCCTTCGAGGTGAACAACGCCTATTCCTTCCTGCTCAACGTCTTTCTCCTGCATTCGATGGGACTGATCGACTATCTCAGCTGGAACGCTCCGAGCTGGAGCATAAGTGTCGAATTCTACACCTACCTGGTGTTCGGCCTGATCGTCCTGCTGGCCCAGCGCATGCGTTCGCTGTCGTGGTTCTACGCCGTCTCCGGGCTCGTCGCGGTCGCAAGTCTTGTCGTGATCGTCTTCGTGCTCGACAAGAGGAGTCTGGGACTCCAGACCGATTTCGGCATTCTTCGCTGTTTTGTGAGCTTCTTCCTCGGTGTCTTGACCGTCAGGATCGTTCGTCGGCTGCCAGGCAAGCCGAGCCCTGCCGTGCAGGGAGGGCTGCAGTTGATCGCCATGATTGCCAGTATCGTCCTGGTCAGCCTCGCAGAGACCAATCCGGCGACCACCTTCCTGGCGCCGCTTGTTTTCGCAGCCTTCCTTGGCACGCTGCTGGCGTTTCCGGATGCGTTGCTGGTGCCGAAGATTCTGGTGGCGCGGCCGCTGGTGTGGCTGGGGCGCAGATCCTACTCCATCTATATGGTGCATGCGCTCGTGGTGCTCTTCGCGGAGTACTTCGTGCGGGCACTTGGGCCACGGCCGATCGCGGCGCTCGATTCGATCTGGACGGGGCTGCCGGCGACGCTGAACCTCGTGATCTCCCTGGCCGCTGTGCTGGTAGTTTCGAACTTCAGCTATCTCTACATCGAGAGTCTTGGCGGTAAGCTGCTTCGGAATGCCCTTGGAAGCCGGCCCGATTTTTCGCCATCTCCGGCGCCATCGGCGCGGCTGACGAATTGAGGCGAGCATGACGGCCCTTGCGCTGCAGCGCCCGCAGATCACGCTGGTCAGCCTCAACATCGAGGCGATCGCGCTCGGGGTTTATCTGGTCCGAGACGCCTTCGGCGGCGTGATCCGCTACTACACCAGCATCTTTCATCTGGACACGCTCTGGTACCTGCCCGACGGCGTCGCGCTGCTGTGTCTGGCCCAGTTCTTCGTGCATTGCATTTTGCGCAATCGCAGCACCCTGGCGCTCCTGGTGTTCGCGCAGATCATGCTGTCGCTGGTGCTCGGCTACTTCATGATGGGCACTGCGACCGCCGCGATCTCGGCTTTCAAGATGATGCTGCCGGTGTTTGTCGGATTCTGTTTCTGCGATTCGAGCCTGGGTTCCTACCGAAAGCTGCTGTCGATCATCGCCGTGACCTTCTATCTCTCCGTCATCGGCGTGTTGTTGACCAAGTTCTACCTCATGCCCTGGGTCGGCTACAAATATGAATCCTTTGGCGCCGTGCGTGAGGCGGGCCGGCTATGGTGGGCCTATGGCGGTGACGATCAGCGCCTGATGGGCTTTGCCGCCGACAATACCATGGCCGCATTCTTCATCCTCGTGTCGTTTGCGATCACGTCGATCCGCAAGAGCACGCTCTGGTGCCTTCTGTACGGCTCCCTGGCGGTTTACGTCATTCGTCTGACCACCAGCAAGACGACCATGATCGTTCTCGTGCTGTACCTGGTGCTGCTGGTGATCGTGCGAATGCTGCCGGAGAAGTCGCGTTTCCCCGCGATCCGCGCGATCGCGTTGTGGTCGTTCGCTGCGATCCTCGTTCCGTTCTTCATGATCGTGGTCGCATCGGGCACCGCAGCAGTGCCGCACTCGACCTTGTTCAGCATTCTCGACCGCATCAATAACAGCTGGCAGCTGCCGTTCGTCTACATGAGCCAGCTGATGCCGATCGGTCTGGTAACCGGCTGCGGCGCGGGTTGCTTCAACTATCCGCAGAAGCTTTTCTCGCCGCTCGCGGCGTACTGGGTACCGGTCGACAACTTCTACATCGGAACATACCTGATGTTCGGGCTTCCGTTCGTCGCATTCATGGTGATGGTGTTCCGCGCCAACTTCGGAGCGACCGACGTCTACAAGCTGACGCTGCTCTTCGTGGTCAACCTGTTTACCATCACCGTCCTGAACTACGGTCCAGCATCAGGGCTCCTGATCATCGCATTGAGCTTCAGCGAAGTATTCTCCCGGCGGGCGACCTCCGCACGGGCAGCCGATACCGTTCCGATAGAATTGCCGCGGCCGATCCGCTCATTGGAGGGTCTCGGCGTAGATATGCCAGGGACGGCAGCGCGTGGGAGCAGATGAGACAAACGATGCATAGACGGCTTGCATTCATCGATACGCTGCGCGGCATTGCCGTGTTGGCGGTGCTGTTCCAGCACGTGTTCGAGGTGATCGTCCAGAAGCACCCCACCGGCGCGTATTACTGGGTCTTCCACGATGCGATCGGCTACTACATGAACTTCGGCCGGTTCGGAGTCGTGCTGTTCTTCTTCGTCAGCGGATTCGTCATCCCGTTCAGTTTTCCGGACAGTGCTACTCCTGTGCGCGATTTCACGATCAGCCGCTTCTTTCGGCTCTACCCGGCGTACTGGACGTCGATGGTGATCGGGCTCGTCACGATGCAGGTGCTGGAGGCCAATGCCTACCCGTTGTCGCAGGTCATCGCGAACGTGACGATGCTGCAGACTTTCGTGAACATCCCGAACCTCTGGATCTTCTACTGGACGTTGGCGATCGAGCTCCTGTTCTATGTCGGATGCACCATTCTTTTCGCGATGGGATTGCTGAACCGGCGCTTTACTGCAGTTGCGATTGTCATTGCTGCGGCGCTGGTCGGGACCGCCGCAGCACTTCTGATCGAAAGCAGGACGGTGTCGTCGCTGATGGAGGTTGGGCTGAACCTTTCGGCGATGTTCCTGGGCAAGGTCATCCGCGACACCGTCATCGGCGGAAAGCTGCGATGGCCGCACGTCGCCGTTTGTACGGTGTTCTATGCGATCTTCGCCATCACGCTGGCGGAGAGGCGGTTCGGCGGCGTCTATCAGGAGAACTTCTTCTACAGCTATTCGATCGGGTCGGCTTATGTCTGCGCAGCGCTCGTCTTCATCGCGTTTGCGGCGTTCGGTGAGAGGATGGCCTGGCGCTCGATGGCGTTCGTGGGAACCATCAGCTATTCCGTCTATTTGATGTCGCCGTTCGTGATCGTCTGGATCCATCGCCTCGTCTGGCTCGGTGATGGACCGCTGGGATGGGCCGCTTTCGCCGCGCTGGTCGCAGCATTGTCAATTCTGGTCAGCTGGTCGACATATGCGTTCGTCGAGAAGCCCAGCATATCGTTCGGCCAGAGGTTCCGGTCGAAGCGCAGGAGGGCGGTCGTTCTCGAGCCGGCGCTCAGCGCGCAAGGGGCAGCTGAGTGATCGAAAAAACGCGCCAGCCGAATGCCGGATACGACGGATCTTTCGTTCCCTCCGTCCAGGGACTTCGTGGCATTGCGGCGCTGAGCGTGCTGATGGATCATTTCTACGACATGCCAAAGGGAGGCGTGTACGACATTCCGGATCCGGGCTTCCTGCCGCCGCTCTGGCTCTGGCTGCAATCGGTGATCAATGTCGGCGGCCACGGTGTCGAGCTGTTTTTCATGATCAGCGGCTTCCTGATCCCGGCCAGTCTGGTGCGGCACGGCTCGCTGCCAAGGTTCTTCTTCGACCGTGTCCTGCGCATCATGCCGGTGTTCGTCGTGCTGCATCTCGCGCTGTTCGTGATTGGCCCGATCGTGGGCTACAAATTCTTCCGCGGGATCGATCTGACCGGTTATCTCGCGATCTTCACGGCCAATCTGTTCTTCGTGCAGGACGCTCTCGGCTTGCCCATCGCTCAGCAGAATGCCTGGACCTTGACTTACGAATGGGCGTTCTACATCTGGTTCGGGCTGACATTCTCGGTGTGGCGCATCGGAGGGAGAATGCTGGCGGCGCCCCTGATCTTGCTGGGCGTGGCCTGTCTCCTGCATTGGCCGATCACGGCGTTCTTCTGCATTGGCATGCTTCTCAGCGCCACGGGTTGGCGCATCTCCATTCCGAGACCTCTTGGCTTGATGGCGGGCCTGACGTGCGGGGTCGCCATGTACGCGAGCCTGGTGCTGTTTCACCCGTTCGTAGGTCTTATTCCGGGCCTTTTGCTGTTCGCCATGGTGCTGGCCCCGGACTCCGGTCTCGCCAGGGCGCTCAGCACGCCGGCCCTGCAGTATGTCGGCAAGATAAGTTACAGCCTTTATCTCGTGCACCCGTTCGTCCTGTTTCCGTTACAGGTGATCGGGCTCAAGCTCGTCGCTGTCGGTGTCGACCGCTGGCTGCTGTGGGCAGCATTCATCCTGCTGGGATCGTTGATGTCGCTGGTTGCAAGCGCGATCACCTACGAGCTGATCGAGGTGAGGCTGAGACGATTGTTGGATGGCGCGGTCCGCGGCATGTTCTTTCGGTCATTGAGCAAGATGGAACAGTCCGCCTAGAAGATCGCAATATAAGTCACGATCAGCTCACGGTACGGCCGGCAAGCTTGCGGTAGGATGGCAACAGGCCATCGGCGATGCGATCCCAGTTCAACTGGCCCGCCGCTGTCTGCCGTGCACCGTCGGTCAATGTCGCGGTAAGCGATTTCGAGGTCAGGACGCGTTCGAGCGCATCGGCCAAGGCGGCAGCATTACCAGGCGGGACCAGAAGCCCGTTCACGCCGTCTGTCACGACGTCAGGAATGCCACCGGTGGCGCTGGCGACGACGGGACGGGAATTCCCGTAAGCAGACGCCAGCACGCCGCTCTGCGTCGCATCCTTATAGGGCAGGGCGACCACGGTCGCAGACTGAAATAATTGTCCCGTATCCTCGGGCGAGATATAGGCATCGATCGTTTTGACCGTCGGCATGGCCTCCATGCGCGCGCCGAGCCGCGTCATCTCGGGACCGCGGCCCGCGACGATCGCTTCGTGCGCCACGCCGCGCCGGTCCAGCAGGTCGATCGCATCGATGAAGATGTCCAACCCCTTGTAAGCCCACATCCGCCCAAAAAACAGGATTCGTGCAGATTCGGGTTCGATGGCCGCGGCGCGCGTCGGGGGCACCATGAGCACGCCGTGCATGCTGGAGACGATTTCTCCATTAAAGTCCGGCGTCGCATGGCGGAAATCTGCAATGCAGCTCTCGCCGTGCGTCGTGACGACTGACGCTGCCGCGCGCATGCGCGCGCGCCAGCCGTCCTCGCGCGGAGAGGTGCCCGAGCCGCCTTCCGAATGAGGAATTGCGTCGTGAACGGTCAGCACCAGCGGGATTCCAAGCGGACGCAGGAACTGGATCAGCTTGGATGTGTAGACTTCCGGAACTTCGTGACAATGAACCACGTCTGGACGAAACGAAATTATGTCCATGAATGAAGCTGGAATGCCGATGGCGCCGGCGCGGCGCAGGCTCAAATCGCGGATCCTTGTCTTGAAGGGTGTCGTCACCGCGATATCGGCCAGTTCCCACTGCTGGTTCGCATCCTTGCGGTTGAGGACGAGGCGAACATCGCAATGGCGCGCCAAGCCCGACGCGAGCCGGTAGGAATATTCTGCAAAATGCGGCGCGTAGATCGCCACGCGCAAGCGCCTGGAGTTGCGATTGGAGGCGGTGGTAGGCGAATTCATCAAGGCATCCATTTTGCATCACATCGCTGAGCCGGTTGGAGTGTAGTCCACGATTTGAACTCACTTCCACGCTAAATCGGATGATAGTTGGTGCTCATCTGATTGCCATAACGTCGTCGTACTGCTGCGCGATTGCTGCCGCCATCGGGACGGAGTGGAAAAGGGCGACGTCACGCGCGGTCATCGATTCCCTGTTTGTCTAGCGGGCGATTGTGATTGGATCTGTCGGAATTGGGTCGATTTTTTGATGAACGTCACTCCGGGCAAACAACATCAGGTCGTGGTCGCGTTGTTGTGGTCGCTGGCGCAGAACTGGGGCGGCCGTGCGCTGTCATTTGTTCTGTTCTTGATATTGGCGCGGCTGCTCAATCCTGCGGATTTCGGTCTTGCCGCGCTGGTTGGCTTCATCCTGCTGCTCCTGAGCTCCATTTCCGAATTCGGGTTCGGTGACGCGTTGATCCAGCGACGCACGCTCGAGCCTGCGGACGTGACACTGCCATTTTTCTGCTCACTGGCGGCATCGGTCCTCCTTGCCGTTCTCATCGCCCTGCTGGCGACCGATATCGAGCGTTGGCTCGACGTGAAGGGACTTGCGCCGCTCTTGACGGCTGCGAGCCTCTCGCTTCCGATCGGTACCGCCACGCTGTTCCAGGAGGCGCTCTACAAGCGCCAGATGGATTTTCGTGTGCTTGCGCTCAGGACCATGGTGGCGACCGCGATCTCCGGAGTGGTCGGGATCGCCTGTGCCTATGCCGGGTTCGGTGCCCTCAGTCTCGTGATCCAGGTGGTCGTTCAGAGCGCGGTCAGCGGCCTGTGGCTCTGGAGCCAGCCCAGATGGCTCCCGATGCGCGGCTACGATCTGAAGAGCTTGCGCGAACTCTCCGGCTACAGCATCCACGTCGTGTCGAACAGGCTGCTGGACTTCGCCATCGTGCGTACGATCGACATGATCATCCTGTCGCTTTATGGCGTCGCGGCCTTGGGCATCTACACGGTGGGTGCGCGGGTCTACATTATCCTGATGCAGTTGCTGACACAGGCGGTCATGGACGTCGCGCTGAGCGCACTGTCCAAGATCGCGCATGAGCGTCACCGTATTGCCGACGCCTATCTGCGAAGCGTGAGCCTCGGAGCATTGATTGGCTCTCCGGTCTTTGTGCTCCTGGCGGCGATCGCGCCGGAGTTCTCCCTGCTGCTGTTCGGCTCAAAATGGGCCGGCAGCGAAGCCGTGATGAGGCCGCTGATGCTCATCGGCGCGATTCAGACGGTGCAGTTCGTGAACAGCGCCTATTTTGGCGCCATGGGCAAGCCCAACTACGTCTTCCTGCTGAACATTCTCAAATTCGCCACGGTGGTACCCGCAATGTTCCTGCTGCCGTCGCACGACATTGGTCAGCTGGCCACCATCTTCGCTGTCGCGCAGCTCGTGGTGACGCCCGTGACGTTCGCGCTGGCGCTCAGGCTGCTGGGCCTGAGCTGGAACCAGTTTCTGCGGCCCGTCGCGGGCTGTCTTTGCGCCATCCTTCTGGCTTATGGCGCAGTTGCGCTATGCCGCGAAGCGACCCCGGACATGAATCCCTATTTGCGGATAGGACTGCTCTCGTCATGTTTCGGGGCGACCTATCTGATGAGCATCTTGCTGCTCTGGCGAAAGCAGCTGTTCTCCCTGATCGCTTTCGTCGTGAAGCGTGGTGCGACCGCCTGATGAAGACGAGGAAGACGTCGTGAAGCAATTGATTCCGGTACCCGTTCGCAAGCATCTCCGAGGCTGGCTCAACAGCGCGAAGAACACGCCCTTTGCGGTCGATCTGCTCGAGTTGCGCAGGTGGCAGATCGCCAGGAAGGCTATCGGCGGCAGTGCCGCGCCGCGCAACAACCCGCGCCGGCTCGTCCTGCTCCCGTCCGACCCCTGGAGCATTCATCAGTCGCGCGGCGATGAGGCCATGATCGAGGCGGCCGTCGGCGAGATGAAGCAGGCCCATCCGAACATCGAGGTCTACATTGTCACCGCCACCAAAGCGGCAAGCGCGGAAGTGCGCGCAATGGGGTTCAAGCCGCTCGAATTTTGGAGGCAGCCGTTTTCCTATATGACGGTGGCGCAGGAGCTTTCTCTCACCAGACCGGATTTCGGAATGGTTCTGGGGGCAGACGTGCTGGACGGCTACTATTCCCCCGTGGACGCCGCTCGCATGCTGCTCGTCGCCGATCTCATGGCAGCGTGCGGCGCCAAGGTCAGCGTGCTCGGATTCAGCTTCAACTCCCGTCCGGCCAAGGCATTGCGCGAGGTGTTTCGGCTGCTCGATCCCGGCGTGGTCTTGAATTTGCGCGATGCACTATCTCTTCAGCGCTTCAAAGAGTTCGCCCCGAATTGTGCGCACCTCGTCGCTGATTCCGCATTCATGCTGGTGCCACAGGCGGAGACCGCGGCTGTGAAGCAGATTGCGGCCGCGATTGCGGAGCAGCGCAGGCAGGGACGCGACGTCTTTGTCTTCAATATCCACCCGATGTTGTTCAGGAAATCCGAGCCGGCCAAGCTACGGCGAATGATCGAACTCGCGGCGAGCGCAATCGAGCGCATGTCTCGAGAGCATAACGCGAGCTGGGTGTTGCTCGCGCACGACTATCGTCCGGAGATCGCCGACGACAATTGCCTTCGACCGCTGGCCGGTCGCCTGAGCGCAGCGCTGGGCAACCATGTTCATCATGTCGAGCACGTGCTGTCAGCGAGCGAGATCAAGGCAGTCGTCGGTCTGGTGGACGGCGTCGTCACCGGCCGCATGCATCTTGCGATTGCGGCTCTCGGACAGGGAACGCCGGTTGCGGCGATCACATACCAGGACAAGTTCCAGGGCCTGTTCGCTCATTTCGGTGTGAGCGAATCGCTTCTTCTCTCACCTGAGCAACTGCTCGCGGGAGACAATCTCGAGAAGTTTCTGCTGAGGTTCCTCGGCGCCTACAAAATGGCCGGCGCGCAGGTCCGCAATATGTTGCCGGCAGTCATGGAGCTGTCGCGCGCCAACATCGCTCCACTGCGGGGCGATGGTCTGGTGTCGGTTGACGCGGCGTCCAACGGTAAGGTCGCCTGAGGGAAGCGGGCGGACGTCAGTTGGCGGCCTGCTCCGTCTCGTCGAAACGCACGGACGTCTTGGTGGCAGACGTATTGGTGACAGACGTCTTGCTGGTGACAGACGTCTTGGCGGACGATTGCACGTTGCGAGGCGATCCAAATCCGATGTCGGCCGCACGATTGATCAGCCGCCGCGCCGGGTTCTCGAAATAGGCATAGGTGCGATCGGCGATGATGGTCAGGATCGCGCAGCACGCGAGGGCGAAGAGGCCAAATTGATCCGGGCGCAGGCCAAGCGCGGTCCACAACGGCTTGAATACAGCGATGAGGACGGCGTCGTGCAGCATGTAGATCGAGTATGAGGTGTTGCCGAGCCGCCCGAGGAGCCGGCTGCCGGGAATTTGCACGAAGGCGCTCTCCCCGACGGCGGTGAGCAGGATCGCGCAGGAGAACAGAATGATGGCCAGATCCGGCTTGGCGAAGATGTTCAGGACAAGCACGGAGATCCCGAACAGGGCGACGCCGGCGAAGACAACTGGCTTCTGCCGATACGGATGCGACAACCTGAACAATATGGCGAGCAGGATTCCATTCAGGAAGCTCGGCAGCGCACGGAGCATCCCGTAGTCATAATTGGCTCCATACATCTGCGATCGTTCTTGCCAGATCGGCAAATGGCCGTGGGCCAGGACCAGATAGAGCGCAGCGACGATGGCGGCCAGCACCAGCGGATGGACCTTGCGTGCAAGCAGCATAAGCAGGGGAAAGATCAGATAGCAGAAGAATTCCGCGCTGATCGACCAGGACGGAGAGTTGAAGCTCAAATGATCGGTAACGCCCCAGGCCTGAAGCAGCACGAGGTTGTACAGGAAGTCCAGCGGCGTCGACCTCGCCGATCGGTCCAGACCGAACCCGATCAGCAATACGAACACGAGTAAAGTCAGAAAATGCAGCGGATAGATCCGCGCAATGCGGCGGATCATGAACCGGGAATATGCCTTGAGACCACGCGCGTCAGACGGATAGGAATAGGAGATCACGAACCCGGACAAGATGAAGAACATGTCCACGAAAAGGCCATAAGATCCGTTCCAGATCGGCGCGATACCGCTGTCGATGGTCTTCAGATGGAAAATGAAAACGCCGAGAGCGGCAACGAAACGATAGAAGTCGAGAACGACGAACCGTCTTGCTTCATTGGCTTCCATCGCGTGTCGAATTCCTTGCCTGACGCTACCGTCTGCTTAGCGGTCAATTGTGACGCAAGTTCGCTGGGCCGGCGTTCGACGGCAGGCGAATAGCCGTTATGCAGCTCCTGCCTCGCGACAAGGCAACCGCCTAATTATTGAACGGCGCCGGGACTTGCCTGAGCTGGTCCCGGCGCCTGAGATATTGATGCGATCCTGCGGACAATTCGCCGTGGTCAGACGAACAGGAAATCGTGGCTCGTCAGGCTGGCGACGTTGACGTTCTTCAGGAGGATCGAGTCGCTGGCCGAAAGCGTGACCAGGGCGTTCGCGCCCGACTGCGTGATTTGCAGATGGCCGTAGTCCGCGGCGAGGAGCTTCGAGATCTGGATCACGTCGTGAGTGGCGGCGTCGCCGGCCTGGAAGTTGACGATCTGGTCTTGGCCGTGATCGTAGACGATTGTGGTCGAGCTCGGCGCCCCCGAGAACAGGTCGTTGCCGGCCCCGCCCTGGATCGTCACGCCGCTCGCAACCGCCGTGACGTTGTGTGTGCCGTCGGTTTTGGTGTCGTCGAAGAACTGGAGTGCATTGGCTGAATTGTAGTTTTCGTGCTGCGTCGTGCCGGCCTGTCCGTTGAAGTTGAACAGGAACACGTCCTTCGAACCGTCGGCGTTGTTGGCGATCTCCTGGGTCTTGGAACCGGAGCCGTCGTAGATGCCGGTCAGCTTGCTGCCGTCGTTGTTGATGACCTGGGTATAGTCCAGCGTGCCATCGGCGTGGGTCCGGGTAAGCTCGACGATATGCCCGGAGGCATCGAGGTGCTGATGCTGCGTGGTGTAGGACTGCCCCTTGATGTTGTAGCTCCAATTGTCCGACGTGCCATCGGCGTTGGTAATGTACGCGGCAGTCTTGACGCCGTTGGTGTAGGCGGTCGTGGAGCTATAGCCGTCGATCTTCGTCGTCACCTCGCTGGTCAGAACGCCCTTGGCGTCGTACCAGTCCGAGGTTTTGGTCCCGTCTGAGCTCTGGACAAGCGTGAAGGCGAGGCTGCTATCGGCGTGGGTGCGCACGATGTTAGTGAGGAAGCCGGTCGGATCGTAGCTGTCGTGCTCGGTCGTGTAGGTCTGGCCCACGATATTGAACTGGAAGACGTCCTTCGAACCGTTGGCGTGGTAATCGGTCTCCGTCATCTTGACGCCGGAGGCATTGTAGTTGCTCACCACGCTGCTGCCGTCGCTATTGACGACTTGGCTGTAGTCGAGCGACCCGTCGGCATGCGTGCGGACCACTTCGGTCGTGACACCGGAGGGGTCGAGGTGCTGGTACTGCGTGGTATAGCTCTGACCTGTTATATTGTAGCTGTAATTGTCGTGGCTCTGGTCCGCATTGGTGATGTAGGCCGCGGTCTTGACGCCGTTGGTGTAGATCGTCGTTGCGCTGTAGCCGCTCGTCTTCTCCAGGACCTCACTGGTGAGGATGCCGCTGGCGTCGTACCAGTCCGAGACCTTGGTGCCGTCGCTGCCCTGCTGCAGTTTGAAAGCCAGGCTGCCATCGGCGTGCGTGCGAACGAGCGAGGTGAGGAAGCCCGCCGCATCGTAGATGTCGTGCTCGGTCGTGTAGGTCTGGCCGGTTATGTTGAGAAGCCAGATATCCTTGCTGCCATCGGCGTTATAGTCGGTTTCCTTCGTCCGCTTTCCCGCTGAGTCATAGTTGGTGACGACGCTGCTACCGTCGTTGTTGATGACCTGCGTATAGTCGAGCGTGCCGTCGGCATGCTTGCGGGTCACGGCCGTGACCTTGCCGGAGGGATCGACGTGCTGGATCAGTGTGCTGTAGCTCTGGCCGGTGATGCCATAGGCGTAATTGTCCTGGCTGCCGTCGGCATTCTTGACATAGGCGTTGGTTTTGACGCCGTTGCTGTAGAGCGTCGTCGAGCTGAAACCGTTGGCCTTTTGGACGACTTCGCTGGTGAGGCTGCCGGCGGCATTGTACCAATCGGTCGTCTTGGTGCCGTCGGTCGTTTGCACCAGCTTGAACGCCAGGCTGCCATCGGTGTGGAGGCGCGTCAGGGTCGTGAGAAAGCCGGTCGTATCGTAAACGTCGTGCTCGGTCGCGTAGTTCTGGCCCTTGATGTTGTAGGTCCAGACGTCCTTGCTGCGATCGGCATGGTAGTCGGTCTCGACCAGCTTGACCCCCGTGGCGCTATAGGTGGTGATCACGCGACTGCCGTCGCTGTTGTAGACCTGTGTCGAATCGAGCGAGCCGTCCGCATGGCTGCGGACCACGGACGTGACCTTGCCGGTTGAATCCAGGTGCTGGACTTGGCTCGTGTAGCTCTGCCCCTTGATGTTGTAGGTATAGTTGTCCTGGGTGTGGTCGGCGTTCTTGACGTAGACCGTGGTCTTCACGCCGTTGGTGTAGATGGCCGTCGAATAATAGCCGTCCGGTTTTTGCACGACTTCGCTGAGAAGCGTGCCGGTGGTGTTGTAGGTGTCGGTGGTCTTGGTTCCGTCGGTAGCGAAATGGACGGAGGTGGTCTTTACGCCGCCGGTGTAGCCGATCGCGTCTTTGGACCCGTCGGTGTAGACGATCGTGGTCGAAGTGGGCAGTCCGCTTGCGTTCAGGCCGGTGTCCGCTTTCGACAGGAGGTTGCCGCTGGCATCATAGGTTTTCGTGCTGCTCCAGGTCGCGGCCGAGTTCGTGATCGAGAAGGAATGGCCGCCCTGGATCTTGGACAGCGCATTGCCGTAATGCGCGATCATATAGTCCATCGTCGCCTTCGAAGCGACGGGCAGGACATGCGAGTCGGTGAGCGTAATGGCTTGAAGCGCCGTCGACGTGCTCAGGTCGGACAGTTGCGGCACGATCTCGGCAGCCGTACCGCTGACACTGGTTCGGGTGTCCGGCGGAATCGGGGTGGTCGCAGGCGCGTCGATCTCGATGATCAGCGGGTGATCGCTGACCGGAATCGTAATGGTGCTGACGTCCGTGTAGCTCGCGATCGCGGTGGTCCCGGTCAGCGTGTCGTACACCTTGACCGAATGATGCACGCCGCCCAGGTTCACCGTGACCGTCTGGGTCGGATTGGAGATCTCGGCATCGGCCGCATCATTCCAGAGCTTCGGCTCCGCCCAAACGACAAGCTCGTAGGCGCCATTGCTCTTGCCGAGCACCATGCTGTTGCCCGAGGCCGGCATGTTGCTGAGGGTGTAGTTCAATGGATTAGTCGGCTGCAGGCCGCCCTTGCCGTCATCGGCCAGAATGCTCGTCAGGTTGTGAATTGCCGTCGCGGCGAGCTTCGGCGTTCCGTCGGAGTTGAATAGACCGAAGTTGGCTTCAGGATTGGTGTTGCTGGCGGACGAGTCGCGATCGAACATCTCGTAGAGATAGGTCGCACTCACGCCAGCCTTGTAGGCATCCACCAGGGTGTTCAAGATCGACTTGGCCTGCACCGTCTCGTCGACACCGAGATATTGGGTGTTGGCTTGGGTGGTGTAGCCGGTCTCCGTAATCACGATGGGCTTTCCCGGCGCGGCGGTCGAGACGGCGCTCAAGGTGGCAGCAAGTGAGCTGCTGGTCGTCAAGCTGGTGCTGACATAGGCATGCGCATTGGCGAAATCGACCGAGCCCGACATGTTGCCGAGCTGGCTGTAGCCTTGGGGATCGTTGTAGGCGAGCGACAAATTGATGACGGGAATGCTGGAAAGCGTGCCGTCTGCCTTGACCGCCTGATAGAGCGCGCTTTGGAACTGGGCCGCGGCGCTAAGGCTCGAGCTGCCATTGTAGCTGAAGGGCTGGTGATTGGCCTCGTTGAGCCCCTCGATGGCGCTGATGCTGCCTGGATGGCTCGCCACGAACTTCTCGAGCGACACGATATACTTCTGGAGGCCGGCGGTGCCCAGCTGGGGCAGGGCGGACGACACCAGGAAGTCGAATTTGTAGCCGGCAGCCGCCAGCCCTTCAACGACCGGTTGTGCGGCGGGGCTGGTTCCCATCGCGTCGCGCAAATGGGTGACGCCAAGATACTTCAGGTCATCGACCATCAATGCGAGGTTATTGTAGTCGGTCCACCCGAAGCCGGCATGCGTGTTGACGCCGATGGAGTTGATGAAGCCGCTTGCGGAGAGGACGGTTTGATCTGACGACATTTCACACTCGAGTTTCTACGCGAACGAAATTGCTCGCAGGGATTTGCGTTCAACCTTCTCGATCGAGTGTGAATTTCAGATAAAAATCGGAGCTACAAATCGAGAGCGATCAGCAGTTCCTCGCAGGAACAGCTCGACTCTGATTCAAGACAATAACGATGTCGTGCCGACGCAGCATGACCTCAACATGGCGCTTCCAAGAATTCGCAAGGTTTCACTGCTGAATCTATGCGCATGTCGCGCTTCAATGATGCATGTGACTTGGGGCGCGGAGCTGTGAAGCTGTCAGGCCGACCCGATGCGCTGGTAGATTTTGCCGGCACGAGCAAGTCACTCAATATTCTCGTACTGGTTGTCAGTCACTTCGCCGCATTTTGAAGCGAAGTAGAGAGTTCCACGGTAGGAACTTCGCGGACGCGGGCAGAGCGTCAAGGGCGCATCTAGCTCCAAAGAAGGTTTGCAAGAGACCGGTCGACAGATCAGCTCGGGCGGGCCAGGAGGAGAAAGTTTCCGCGCCAGCCGACCGCAGCCGTGACGATTGCGGCGATGACGATCTTTCCAGCAAGCCACGCCGCCGGTTCGCTCGGCGCATGACTGAGCGATCCGATCAGAATGGCGGCTGCGAGCGCCTGAAGCACCAAGGGCCAGCGCGGGAACGCATCGAACCTGAGGGTAGGGCCAAGCCCGGCCAAGATCGCCGCGAGCGTGGCGATCGAGGCGCAGGTGACTGCCGCTTGGGGTGACAGGCCGGCCCAGACGGCAACCAGGGAGAACGCCGCAACCATTGCCAGCTGCCCGGCAGCAACGAGGGCGAGCCTGGTCGCGAGCTTTTCCAGGTGGGGAACGACCGCGATCGTCGCCTGCAGGTGGGTATGGAGGAAGTAGAAAGCAGCGACCGCCGGCCCTGTCGCCAGGAAGCCCTCGACGCTCTCCCGCGGGACCAGGATGCGGGCCGCGTCCGGAATGAAGGCGACAAGCCCGCCCAGCAGGACCAGGGTTGTGCAGATCATGAACTCGAACATGTGCCGCGCCGATTGTCTCGACGTCGTGGCGCTCCCGTGCTCGAAATCATTGACCACTTCAGGATAACTCACGGTGTGGATCGCCGCATTGAGGACCCAGAAGGGACGTTGCAGCAGGTCCAGCGCAATGGAAAATCCTGCACCGGCTCCTGTGGCGCCGAGTCGCCCGACGACGATGATACGAAGCAGAACCGGCACGGACAAATGGATCACGGACGCGCCGGCTGCAAGCATGCCGTAACGCGAGAAGTCCTTCCAGTCAGCCAGCATTGTTCGCAGCGACACGCGATCCAGCGGCGTGCGATATGCGATGAGACCGGCAAGGAGCCCAAGCAGGTGACCCAATGCGATGCCGAGCAGCGTTGCTTCGGCCGTGCCTGAGATCATTCCGCCCGAGACGGCCCCGCCCAAAAGAGCCGTCGCACGCAAGGCAAGAAGGCAGGAGGCGGTCCCCAGCCGGTTCGACAGTCGTACCGACAAGAAGTACAAATCGGTCGAGCCCTGAAGAACGGCCACGCTCAGGCCGAGGACGACCAGCCGTGGCGTGAGGCCGCTGACCAAGGAGGCGCAGCTCCCGACCGCAACGAGCGCGCCGGCGCTCATGAGGGCCGCCGCAAAGAGCGACGATCTCAGTCGAGCCGCCTCGCTCTCCTTGGCGGCCGCAAGAAAGCGCAGCCCCGCGAGCTGCAGCCACTCGAACATGAGGACGCAGAGCAACTGGCTCGAGGCCATTGCGAGAGAATAATTGGTGTAGTCGGCGGCAGGCAGCAGGTGACTGATCACAAAGATCAGGATGATCGCTGCTGCGCTTTGGTAAACGTAGCCGGCGATCGCGAAGAGACGTGTCATCTCGGAATGAAGCTACTCTTTGCCACCGCATGCGCTTGTGGTACCCCGGCTATTGCCGGGCGCACGGACGACATCCGTCGCTGACGCAGTTGTTCATACAGGTTCTTGTACGACGACAATACGTCGGAAAAGATCCACTTGTTCGTGTCGGCGATAAGCCGACGGCTGATCTCGTCGATCTTGTGCGGGTCCGCGGCGATTTCGCGCATGCTCGTGGCCAGGGATTGTGGATCTGCTTCGGTCAACCACCCGGTTACGCCATGCTCGATCGCCTCCGGCATGCCGCCAAAGTGCGTACCGAGCAGCGGTCTGCCCGCCGCCTTGGCGTCGGCGACGACGAGCGGGCCGGGATCGTGCCAGATGGACGGAGCGACCACGACGTCGACTTGCCTGTAGAATTCATCGGGAGACACGAATCCCATGAACTCGACCCGTGCATGCGGCGCCAGTGCTCTCAGGCGCTGTTGTTCCTGATCGCCCAAGCGGCCGGCAATCATCATCCGGATCCGATCGGGCGGCAGCATGGCCAGCGCTCGCATGAGATTGTCGATGCCCTTCTCCTCGGTGATCCGTCCGATGAAGCCGAATGTCACTTCCGTCGTGCAGACAGGCCGCGGGTAGGGTGAGCGCGGCGGCTCAGTCGAGGCATTGCGGATGACGGTGCGGATTGGCGTCTCGGCAAACATGCCCATATCGGTGTGAATGGAGAGGACGCGCTCGCTGACGCCGACCACGGCATCGAGCCAATGCGTCGCCCGTTTGCGGTGGTACGTCAGGATCCCACAGCTCGTACAGGTGTGTTCGCAGGAGCGGCCCTTGTCGAAGCGGGAACAGCGTGGACACGTCAAATAATAATCATGAAGCGTATGCAGGACCGGAACTCCGAGCTTGGCGGCTACCCGCCAGATCGCCGTGGTCAGGCCCGATAAATTATTGGAATGCAGAACGTCCGGCTTGAAAGCGCGAATGCGCTCCGCGATCATCGGGGCCTGGATCTGCCAATCGTCGATCGCATGCCAGATGCTTCGTTTCACGACGTTCTTTTGCTCCGTGAACGGCGCATAGACGTTTTGCACCGGTGCGGAATAGACGTTGATACCGTTGCATAATTCACGGCCCTGCTCGGGTGCGGATGCGGCGCGCACCACCTCGACCTCGTCGCCGCGCTGAGCCAGGCCCTCGGCAAATCTCCGCGCGAAGATCTCTGCTCCGCCGACGATCTTTGGTGCCTGCGGGGTCGGATAAAGCGTGGATGTCAAAAGGATCTTCATCGCGTCAACCTCTTTGTGCCGATCCGATTACCGTGCCGGCCGTATATCCAGTGCGGGAATGGCGTCATTATTGGCGGCGATCAGCACCGGCGTGCTCGAAACCGGCAGCCAGATCCCGGAGGCTGGCCTTGCAGTTGCATCGCAGGGGGCCGCGAAAGTCGCCCCCGGCAGATCGCCTCTGATCCGGACCTCGTAGCGTCGATCCGGATCCTCGGACCAGACCGCGATCTTGCCGCCGGTGGTCGAGGATGCTCCGATCGACATCACCCCGTTGGCAAGGCTTCTTCGTTCGGCGGTTAGAGTGGAACGGACGAATGCCCAGGCGCCACGCGCCGCGCAGGCTACGGGTTTGGGCGAATTGTCGAAACCGTAGAGGCCAAAATTGTCCTCCAGCTCGGCTGGATTCTGACCACTATTTTTGAGCTCATAGATCCACATCCCCTTGAGCCAGCGCGCCGCTGTCGAGGCCCACAGGATGAGCTGTGCCGTGTTATCGGCCTGAGCCTGCTCGCTGACACCACATTTGTTCGCAGCCGTGGTCCAGCCAGTCTCGGTCACGTAAATGGGGAAGTCGGGATTGCCGCTCGCTTGGCCGACCAGTCGATGGAACGCCGTGAGCCGGTCGATAATCTCGGCCGAATTGCGCTTCGCCGGCGCCATGCAGAAATTGTAGAGATGAATCGAGGCGCCATCGGCGTATTGAAGGATGCCGGTTTGCAGCATCTTCTCCGTCCACGTCCAACCGGGATCGTCGCCGATCGCGCCGACGACGAAAGGTGCATTCGGCACCGCCTGCTTGACCGCGGGCCGTGCTACCTTCGCGAGGGCCAGGTAGTTGTCGGCTGAGAATGAAGGGTCCTTCTTGGCTGCCAGATTCCACTCGTTCCAGAGTTCGAAGATCGGGCGCTGCGGCGCGACCGATCGCGCGGCCGCTGCCGCATAGTCCGCGAACCGCTGCCGGGCTTCGTCCGTCGTCGGAGGCGATGAGTTCGGCACGAGGTGATGGCCGAATGCAAGGATGAGGAGCGGCCGGGCGATGCCGGACTGAACCTGCGCGTCGAGCCTGCCCAACCGCGGCGTGAAGCCCATCCGACGTCCCGGCAATTCGAAATCAGACCAGGGAAAATCGTCGCGGAAGGCGTTAAAGCCCAGTTGCTTGATCTGGCTGACGTTCACGGAGGGCACGTAGCCTCGCGAACTGACCGGCCCTCCCAGTCCCTGATGGGTGCCGATACCCAACAGGAATCTGCTTTCAAGCGTCTGAGCCTGTTGAGCGCATGCCGGGACAGACAGAGAAACAGACGCGATGAGGCTCGCGATCCAGAGCAGCCTGTTGCGACCCAAGGTGCGGTGGCCTGCCATCGCCTGGATCATACCCGTCATCATTTCTCGCCTGCCGCAACTCACCTCAAAAAGGCTTCGAGAGGTCCGATTGCAGTGCCACGTTCTGCTCGACTCCGCTCTTGTTGTCGTCGAGGAGTTCGACATAGACCTGATGCAATTGGCGGTGTGTCTTCTGGACGTCATAAAACTGCTTGAAGCGATCGTAGCCGCGTTGCCCCAGGACCTTGAGATCCAGATCGAGCATCCGTCGGAAGCCGTCGATGAGAGGTTGAACCGCAACAGGTTCGCAAAGCACGCCGGTGACGCCGTCAACGACGATTTCAGGCAGCGCTCCGCTGTGGAAGGCCAGGATGGGCTTGGCCGCGCGCATCGCTTCCAGAGCGACGAGGCCGAAGGCCTCCCATCGTGACGGGATGACGACGAGATCGGCCGCCTCCAGCTGAGCCTCGATCTGCTGACGATCCAGCCAGCCTAGCAGCGAGACGTTGGCGGGAACCGCAGCTCCGTCGAACTTGTTGACCACGGAGGCGCCGACAATGCGAACATCCAGGACATCTTCGAGGGATCGTGCGGCCTCGATCAGGAGGTCGAAGCCCTTTTGTCGATCAAGACGGCCAATGAAAAGGACCTTGGCCTTCTTTGAAGTCCAATCTGTCGCAGCGCCGTACGGCAGTGGGCGGCTCTTGGAGATGCCATTGTGCACCAGGGTCAGACGGTCGGTCGGAATTCCCGCCCGGACCGCTTCATTGAATTCATCGCCGGAAATGCAGATGATACGATCCGACGTGCGGGCCAGAAGAGTCTCTGCAGCTTTTGCCGCCAGATGGCTCAGGCGGCCGGTCTCTCGCGAGAACGCCCAGCCATGCGGGCAATAGACGACGCGAGGACCTTCGGAACGAGCCGCCAACGCGGGCCTGAGAACGAGTCCGGCAAACGACGAATGGAGATGCATTACGTCGGGTTTGAAGGCGTCGAGCGCCTGCATGCTCGCCCGCAGCATCTGAAATAGTCCGGCGATGCTGCGGCCCGATCTGTCGAAGGTCGTGATCTGGCTGTCATCGATTCCGACGAGGTCGTGGCGATGATCCGATGGCACAACATAGTGCACGTTCTCCGCGCCGAAGCTCGCTTGCTGCTGCGGATGCAATTCGTTCAGGTAGCTCGCTATCCCACCCCGGATGGTTTCCGCGACATGCAGCACCTTCACCGCCTGCCTTGCGGAAGATTGAGTTGGGAAGATCGACATGGCGCATCCTTAATTGAGCATCAACGGATGCGATCACAATCCATCCAATCCATAGCGAGATTTGGGCAGCGGTGTGGTGTTGTTGCGCCGCGATGTCGAAGCTCTCTTGCTTCGAAGTCGAACGTACACACGGAACTCGTTGGATGGCGGCCGTTGTCGCCGCTATGCGCGCGACGCGAGAAAATCCAACAGTGCTCGCGCCGAGTCTTGCCACGAATATAATGCAAGACGATCTTGTTGCTTTCGGCGCTCCTGATCAGAGATTGCGCCGATTGCCAACCTTTCGAGCATAAGCTGTTGCAGCGCTTGAGCATCGTTGGCGCAAAAATAAGCAGCTGCTTCGCCGCACGTTTCCATCACCGCGTCAGCCGTCGAGGCTATGACCGGACAGCCGAAGATCATGGCTTCAAGTGGCGGTACACCGAAGCCCTCGTATAGAGAGGGAAAGACAAACGCCAGAGCGTGCGCATACAGAGCTGCAATCTCGCCATCCGCCAGGCGTCCTGCCAGAAGCAGGCCCGATTCGCTCTCGCCCAGATTGTCTTGAAATACCTTGCTGTTATCTCCGCCGACAATGACGAGGGGAACGTCCTTTCGTTCGAGCAGCCGCGCCGCCTCGATTGCAACGGCGAGATTCTTGTTCTTGGTTCTGGAGCCGACAAAGAGAAAATATTTTCCCGGCTGAAGCCCTAATCGTTCGAGAATACCGTGATCAGGCGTTGTGGACGCGAAATGCTCCGCGCTGTTGGGGAATATCGGAATGTCCGTTTTCGAAAGGCCAAGCATTGCAGCCAATTCATTGCGAGAAAAGGCCGATACGGTCGCGATCGTGGCCCGCCGTGCAAGCAGGCGGCCCATCGTGCGGTGGACGGCCAAATAGCGCCAATTGAAGAAATCGGGCCGGCGGAAGACCTGTGCGTCGTGGATGACGACGATATGATCGCCATGAAACACAGGTCCGGCATTGGCCAGACTGATCAGGCGACCTCCAGCGGCGGCGCGCGCAAGTTCAATCTGATCCCAGGCATGTCCGCTCAGCCGTCCTATCTTGCGTACCTTGATGTGGGCGAGATTGATCGCTTCGCTCGTCTCGCTCGGCACGAGCAATTGCCACTCGGCTCCTCTGAGGGCAGCGGGCGATTGGTCGGACGCAAGCAACGCATCGATCGCTTTGACCAGTTCGGCGGCATAACGCTGAACGCCGGTCAGCTTTTGCGAGAGAAAGCGGCCGTTGATGAAAAGCTTCAATTTTGTGCCGTTCGGGTTGTCGATGCCACAACGCGTGGGTCGCGATTTGTGCTTTCGAACCAAATGTGACCACGGAAAGAAGCAGCCCGAAGGCACGAAATTATGACGGCATCGGTAGTGATCGCGCTGTTCGTTCGGCGCTCCCCGGGAACACTTGTTGAAAGTCTTGCCGGGCAGCCGGGAGCCTTTTATGGACGCGCGCCTGATGTTGCGTCGGCAGGCAGAGGGCGCTCCCGTCTGGTTAACTTGGGGAAGGCTGACATCCGAAGCGCCCGGCATTAAGCTTGCCGATGCGAGGGGGCTGTTCTCCAATGCTGAACCCTTGCCTCTACCGGTTCAGTCTGGCAATGCGGTATATGAGGACGGACAACGGAGTTTATTTTGGCCCCCGTGGTGGTTACCGGCGCTGCCGGCTTCATCGGCATGCATGTCTGTGAGCGCTTGCTTGCGCGCGGGGAACGAGTTGTCGGCATCGACGCAGTGACCCCTTACTATGATCCCGCGCTCAAGCGCGCTCGCCTCGAGACGCTCAAGCATGAGGCTTTCACGTTCCACGAGATCGACCTGGCGGATTTCGCTGCGGTGACGCGTGTGTTCGACGAGGTCTCGCCCGACCGCGTGGTGCACCTTGCGGCGCAGCCCGGCGTGCGCGCATCGATCGACGATCCCATCACCAGCATCCGCGCCAATTGTGATGGCTTCGTCACCGTGCTCGAAGCGGGCCGGCGCCACGGCCTGGCGCATCTCGTCTACGCCTCGTCGAGCTCCGTGTATGGCGCCAATCGCACCTTGCCGTATTCGACCGAGCATTCGGTCAATCATCCGGTCAGCCTCTATGCCGCGAGCAAGAAGGCCAACGAGCTGATGGCGCACACGTTCGCACATGTTCACAAGCTGCCGGTGACCGGACTTCGCTTCTTCACTGTCTATGGTCCATGGGGCCGGCCCGACATGGCCGCCTGGCTCTTCACGCGCGCGATCTTTGCGGGTGAGCCGATCAAGCTTTTCAATAATGGAAATATGTGGCGCGATTTCACCTATGTCGACGACATCGTCGAGGGCGTGATCCGCACCCTCGATCGCCCCGCGACGCCGAATCCCGCGTGGAACGCCGAGCAGCCGGAAAACTCGTCGAGCTATGCGCCGTATCGCGTCTATAACATCGGCAACAATTGCTCGGTCGATTTGATCGAGTTCGTCGAGACACTGGAGAAGATCATCGGCAAGCCCGCGATCCGCACGCTTTTGCCGATGCAGGCAGGCGACGTCCTCGAGACGCGCGCCGACATTTCGGCCCTGCAACGCGACGTCGGCTTCACGCCCTCGACGCCGCTGGCGGATGGCTTGGGCCGCTTTGTCGAATGGTACCGAAATTATCACCGCGTATAAACCCCTCTCTTGAGTAGCTCACACGTGTCCCAAAAAATTATCCCCCTGATCATGTGCGGCGGTGCCGGAACGCGGCTGTGGCCGGCTTCGCGCGAGGTGCGCCCCAAGCAGTTCCTGCCGCTGTTCGGCACGCGCTCGACCTTCCAGGACACGCTGCTCCGCGTCTCCGAGGCCTCGCTGTTCGATCGCCCGATCGTCATCACCAATGCCTCCTACCGCTTCATGGTGCTGGAGCAGCTCGCGGAAATCGGCATCGAGGCCGACGTGATCCTCGAGCCGATGCGGCGCGATTCCGGTCCTGCGATCGCAGCCGGCGCGGTGTTTGCGCAGAACCGCTCGAGTGAGGCGATCGTGCTCGCGCTCGCCGCCGACCACGTGGTGCAGGACAATGCCGCGTTCGTCGCGGCGTGCCGCCAGGGCCTCACCGCCGCGAGCGCCGGGCGCATCGTCACCTTCGGCGTCAAGCCGGAGCGGCCGGCGACCGAATACGGCTATATCAGCCCGGGCGAGGTCATCTCCGGCGAGGTGCACGCGGTCGCGCGCTTTGTCGAGAAGCCGGATGCGGTGAAGGCAGCCGACTACCTCAATTCCGGCTATCTCTGGAACAGCGGCAACTTCATGTTCCCGGCCAGCGTATTGCTCGACGAATACCGCAAGGTCGATGCGGCGAGCGTGGAGACCATCTCCAATGCCGTGACCAATGCCGGCCGCGATCTCGGCTTCGTGACGCTGGAGCCCGAGGCGTTCGGCGCGGCCAAGGCGATCTCGATCGACTATGCGGTGATGGAGAAGACCGCGCGCGCAGCGGTGGTGCCGGTGTCGTGCGGCTGGTCCGACGTCGGCTCCTGGCACGCAGTGTGGGAATTGTCGGACAAGGACGCGCAAGGCAATGCGTCGCATGGCAGTGCGGTGTTCGAGGATAGCCGCAATTGCAACGTCACCACCGACTCCGCGCTGGTCGCGCTCGAAGGCGTCGACGATCTCATCGTGGTCGCGACCGCGGACGCAGTGCTGGTCTCGCGTCAGAAGGATGCCAACGGGCTCAAGCGGCTGGTCACGAAACTCAAGGCGGTCGCACCGAAGGTCACCGAGGAGCACCTCAAGGTGCATCGGCCCTGGGGCAGCTACCAGTCGGTCGACAATGGCGAGCGCCACCAGGTCAAGCGCATCGTGGTGAAGCCGGGCGGGCGTCTGTCGCTGCAGAAGCACCATCATCGCGCCGAGCACTGGATCGTGGTCCGCGGCACAGCCCGCGTCACCGTCAACGAGACCGTCAAAAGTGTGCACGAGAACGAGTCCATCTACATCCCGATGGGCGCGGTACACCGGATGGAGAACCCCGGTAAAATCATGCTGGAGCTGATCGAGGTCCAGACTGGAAGCTATCTCGGGGAAGACGACATCATCCGGATTGAAGACGACTATCAGCGCTCTTGAGCAGAATGTCGCTCCAACATTCCGCGAACATTTAGAAATTGTCTTGCGAATTGCGATGATCGGAGCAGGCTACTATGACCGACGACACGCACACAATCCGCTGCGGCGGGCTCGCCGCGACCATCAAGGCGCAAGGCGCGGAGATGTGTTCGCTGGCGAGCGATGCCGGCATCGAGTTCGTTTGGCAGGCGGGGGCGGCCTGGCCGCGCCATGCGCCGCTGTTGTTTCCGATCGTCGGGCGTCTCGCCAGTGACGAATTGCGGCACCGGGGCAGGACCTACCGGATGACCCAGCACGGCTTCGCGCGTGACAGCCGCTTTGCGTGGGTGGAACGTGGCGAAAGTCGCTGTATCCTGGTGCTCGAAGACAGCGAGACGACGCGCGCGCTCTACCCCTTTGCGTTCCGCCTGACGGCGACCTATGCGCTCGACGAATCCGGTCTCGATCTTTCACTCGTGGTCGCGAACACCGGCAAGGAGATGTTGCCGGCCTCGCTCGGCGGCCATCCCGCTTTCAACTGGCCGCTGCAACCAGGACTGGCGAAGGAGAGTTACGCGCTGAGCTTCGCGAACGCAGAGCCATCCCCCGTCCGCCGTCTCGACGGCGGCTTGCTGCGTCCGGCAACGGAGCCGAGCCCGGTCCAAGGCTCCGTGTTGCCCCTGTCAGAATCCCTGTTCGTCGACGACGCAATCATCTTCGATCGGATCGCGAGCACTTCGGTCCGCTATGCCGCGGAGCAGGGCGCGTCCACCGGGCCGTGGTTGAAAATGTCATGGCGCGGCTTTCGCGAGCTTGGCGTCTGGTCGAAACCGTCGGGCGCGCCGTTCCTCTGCATCGAGCCCTGGCGCGGCTATGCCAGTCCCGCCGGCTTCGACGGCGAATTCACTGACAAGGCGGGCCTGATGCACATCGCGCCCGGGACGGAAGAGCAATTGTCATTTCGGGTTGAGGTTGGATCGTCCTGAGGCCGGACGGCCTTCGCGCATCTCAAGTTCTCAGACCTCGATCCGCGTGAGGTCCTCGCCGAGCACGACAGGACCCGCGTAGTCCCGCCTGACATCCGCGAGCAGCGCATTCAGCATGGAATCATCGGTGCGAGGCCGGTGATGAGTCAGCGCGAGCTTCTTAACGCCGGCCTTGGCCGCGACCTTGCCGACTGTATCGCCGCAGGCGATCGTGAATTTCGCAAGCCGGCGCAGGTGCTCGTTGTCGATCTCCGGCGTGGCGAGAAAGCAGCACTGGACCAGCAGATCGGCCCCCTCAGCCAGTCGTTCGAGACCGGGGCACGGCACCGTATCGCCGGAAATTGCGATGACCTTGCCTTCGGCCTCGAAGCGGTAGCCGAGGCACGTCCAGCGTGCGAGGAAGGCCGGCGACATGTCGAGGCCGTCGCCATGCGAGACGAGTTCGGCACTGATCTTCCAGCGCCCGGTGTCGAGAACGGGGCCCGGTATAATGTCGGTCGCGACGACAGGTTTCCAGCCGCCGAAGCTCGGCTCGCCCTGATCGCGCCAGGTGATGTCCTTGTCGTAGACCTGCGTGACCAGCGTATTGACGAGCCGTTCGGTATCCGGCGGTCCATAGATGCGCAGATCGTCCTTGCGCCCGTGCATCCATGAATTGAGCATCACGTCGTAGAGGTCGCCAATGTGGTCGAAATGGTGATGGGTGAGAAAGACCGTGTTGATGGAGCCGAGCGGCACGCCGGCCTTGTTGAGCTGCACCATGACGCCGCGGCCTGCATCGATCAGGATATTTTCCTCGCCGAGCCTGATCAGCGTTGTCGTCGCCATGCGGCGCGGGTCCGGGCGCGGGCCGCCGGTGCCGAGCAGGATGACTTCCATGGCGCCACCTCCTGGGGCAGACTTTTCGGGCGTTACAGTAGATTTGAAGCGGTTGGCGAGGCAAGCGTCCGTGGGACGGCCGTCAGCCCCCACAACAACCGCTTGTGCGGGGCTCCCGAACATGATGCGCGGGACGAGAAGTGTGGGCCAATTCATACTTAATACGGCCAGATCGTGACCAATGTTGTTTGGGCGCGATAACGCGCCTAGTATTGCAGCAGGCAATTCGAGGGGGCTCGAACAGTCGTGAATGTACGTTCACAGGACGGCGCGCTCGGCGACCTGAGCTTCGAGGTCGGCCCGCAAGCACACAGGACATCCAACATCGTGGCTGATTCCGCAGTCCAGGAATTGCGTGTCGCTGGCCGCGAGCGGCTGATCGTCGTCGAGGACGATCCGGTGACGCGGACGATGCTGGTCGGCTATTTCAGCGAGAACAATTTCGACGTGGTCGGCGCCAGCTCCTGCGCGGAATGCCGCCAGGCGCTGCGGACGCGGACCGATCTCGTCTTCCTCGACGTGCAGCTGCCCGACGGCGACGGTTTCGATCTCGCCAAGGAGATCCAGGCGACCAGCAACGCGGGCATCATCTTCGTGACCCGCCGCGACACCGACGTCGATCGCATCCTCGGCCTCGAGGTCGCGGGCGACCACTACGTCACCAAGCCGATCGATCTGCGCGATCTGCTCGCGCGCGCGCGAAGCGTGCTGCGGCGGCGCTCGATCGACCGCAAGGCGGCGCGCAACCACAATTCGATCGCCTTCGGCGACTGGATCATCGACCTGACGCGGCGCGAGCTGCTCGGCAGCGACGGCAAGCCGGTGGCGCTGACGCGCGCCGAATTCGACCTGCTCGCAGCGCTCGTCGGTGCCGACGGCAGGCCGCTTAGCCGCGACTATCTGATCGAGGTCGTCAGCAATCGCCAGGCCGAGGTCGACATCCGCACCGTCGATGCCTTGGTGGCGAGGCTGCGCCGCAAGCTCGTCGGCAGCGGCACGCCCGTCATCACCACGGTCACCGGGGTCGGCTACAAGCTCGCGCTGAGCGAACGGCTCTAGAGCCGGGCGCAGCACGAAACGGTGCCGGCTGAGCCGTCGGCTTCAGCCACTGAAGCCGACCAGGAACCGAATGGCGAGAAAGGCCGACAGCGCCACGGCGCCGGTCGCGAAGATTGCAAACAAAACTCTCAAACTATTGTGCATGATCTCTATTCAGGTTCGGTTTCAAAGTCCGGTTTCAAAAATGTCGTTCGTCCAATCGCTGCTCGTCTCAAGGCAGGCGACTCTAATTCTATTGGCGTGATGCGATCCGTTTCCACTTGGCTTCGACGCGAGCCTTGATGATGCGGACCCGGGCTTCCTGTGCCGCCCAGTATGCCCTGCTCGCGACCGCCGTGCCTTGACGGTAACGTGCGTAAACGTCCTTCGGCTGCGCCGGTCTCTTTTGATTGTGCGCTGACTTCAAGACGGTGGGCGCCGGAGTTGGCGCCGGTGCCACATCTGGGACGGCGGCAGCCTGGTTTCCCACATTCATCGAGTTCATAGAGACAAGACGATTACGGGCGCGATGACAATAAACCTGGGAGCGCGGCGTCATGGACTCCTCGTCATGACCGGCTCGATATTTCATCAGGGCGCGGCAAAGGTCCCCGCCTGCCAGGCGCCATGCGCGGCTCAGATAGAGAACGCCATAGTGGATGTTGATATCGGGCTCTGCGAGCTCTGCGTTATGTCCCCGAAATCCGAGCATCGCTGCCGTTTCGGGTCGAATTTGCATGAGGCCGATCTCGCCGACGGCGCCAATGGTGCCCGGATTGTATCCGCTTTCAACGAAGACGACGGCCTCCGCGATGTCGGCGGGCAGATCGGTCCTGGCCGTTTCTCTTTCGATAATTTTTCGAATCGCCGCCCGCGAGGCCGGCGTCTCTCCAGCGCCGAGATCTGCATCGTGACCGCCAGCCGCCAACGCCGGTTCCGCGGCGTTCAGAGCGCTGCCCTGAGCGTGCACGGAGGTGGATGCCAACCAAAGCACAGCGATCGCAACGTGTGTGCACGCCGCGCGGGCATTGATGTGTGTTCGATCCCGCAGCATGGACATGTATTATATCTTTCGAGTTAACAACCGATTTTCTGGCGGCCTGGCTCGGACGGCGCGACCGGCCAGCGGCGCAATGAAGCTATCGCGACCGCGAGCTCTGGTCGGTTGATGTGCTTGGCGCAGCCCCGGCCAATTTGTCGTCGACCGCATAGAGTGTGCAGGTGGGTGACCATTTTGTGCAGGCGCCAAGTGAATCGCGCTGGGCGTCGTCGGCGGTCGCGCGCCCCGTACGCCAGCCGTAACCGCCGTTCGGCGACACCGCAAAAGCCTTGTGCGGCATCGTGCTGGCGAGATAGCGCGCGAACTCGGCCCGCGCGGCCTCGCTGAGCTGGCCCGGCGGCGGCAGCGGATCGGGCGGGCTCAGGACGTCGTGGCCGAGACCTCGCTCGCGCAGGAAGGCGTCGAGATAGGGCGTCCATTGCGGACGGCTCACCACCGAATAGAGATAGTGGCCATCGTCGCCGTAAGGCGGCGCTGCGACGAATTTCGCGTTGCCGCCGCTGGCGCGAAATCCGTCATGGAGGCGGCGCGCGAGGTCGGGACCGAAGTACGAATCGTTGGCGGCGTAGACCCACAGCATCGGCGCGCGGGAGGTTTTGCCGAACGTGGCGAAGGCCTGCACCAGCCCGTTCGGATTGCAGACGTCGTCATCGTCGCGCGAGCCGCGCCCGCCGGCAAAGCTGATCGCGGCGGCGAGACCCGCTGGCGCCTGCGCGGTCAAGGCGACAGTGGCGAACCCGCCGGCGGAATGGCCGGCCGCGATCATGCCCGAGGTGGTGACGTCGGCCCTGCGCACCATCGCCTCGATCGCCGCGCGCAAATCCGCCACCGCGACCGCCGCCGCCGGCAGATAAGCGGCATTGGCGCAGCCGCCGACGCTGTCGACGCGCCCGCCGGGCGAGGTGCCGTAGCCGCGCCGCATCACGATCAGCGCGGCGAAACCGCGCCGGGCATATTCGAGAGCGATGCCGTAATATTTGTGCGCGGACATCGTCGCGCGATCGTCGAAACTGCGCGGCGAGCCGTGGCTGAGCAGCGCGAGCGGATAGCGCTTGGTCCCGGCTGGCCGGACCAGGAACGCCTCCAGGCCCTGCGGTCCGGCCTCGGCCATCGGGATACGCAAGTCCTCGGTGTAGAACTCCGCGGCCATTGCATCGGGCACGATGCCAGCCGTCGCAAACCAGGCCATCAGAACAACCAAGAGCCTCTGAAACAGCGTCATGCCCCGACTCGAAAAGCCCCGATCAAAAGACCATAGCATGATCCCAGGAACGGCCGCCCCATCGCGGGTGTTGTGCTCTTGGCGGGGGCTTGGCCGATGCTATGGTATCGCGCAATTCTACGACAGGACGAGGTATATCCAGTGGCTGATGTTCATCCCGCGGCGGGCAAGCAGGCCTCGCCGGACGCGCTCACCAACGTTCCGCGGCTGGTGACGGCCTATTTCGCCGGCAAGCCTGATGTCGCCGATCCCGCGCAGCGGGTGGCGTTCGGCACCTCCGGCCATCGCGGCACCTCGTTCAAAACCAGCTTCAACGAGGGCCATATCCTCGCGACGACGCAGGCAATCTGTGATTACCGACGTGAAAAGGGGCTGACCGGTCCGCTCTTTATCGGCATCGACACCCATGCGCTGGCCGAGCCGGCGCTGGTCAGCGCCGTCGAGGTGTTCGCGGCCAACGGCGTCGACATCATGATCGACAAGGACGGCGGCTACACGCCGACGCCGGTGATCTCGCATGCGATCCTGACCTACAACAAGGGCCGCACCTCCGGCCTTGCCGACGGCGTCGTCGTCACGCCTTCGCACAATCCGCCCGAGGACGGCGGCTACAAATACAATCCGCCGCATGGTGGACCGGCCGACACCGACGCGACCTCCGTGATCGAGAAGCGCGCCAATGCCTATCTCGCCGACGGCCTCAAAGGCGTGAACCGCATCGACTACGCCAGGGCACGCAAAGCCGCGAACGTCCACGCCTATGACTTCGTCACACCCTATGTCGCCGATCTCGGCAACGTGGTCGATCTCGACCTGGTCAAATCCGCCGGCGTGAATATCGGCATCGATCCGCTCGGCGGCGCCGCCGTGCATTACTGGCATCCGATCATCGAGCGCTACGGCCTGAAGGCAACCGTGGTGAACGAGGCGATCGACCCGACGTTCCGTTTTATGACGGTGGACTGGGACGGCAAGATCCGCATGGACTGTTCCTCGCCTTACGCGATGGCGAGCCTGATCGCGATGCGCGACCGCTTCGACGTCGCCTTCGCCAACGACACCGACGCCGACCGCCACGGCATCGTGACGCGCACCGGCGGCCTGATGAATCCGAACCATTATCTCGCGACCGCGATCTTCTATCTGTTCGCGCACCGCCCGAACTGGGGCAAGGGCGCCGCGATCGGCAAGACGGTGGTGTCGAGCTCGATCATCGACCGCGTCGCGAAAAAACTCGGCCGCAAGCTGGTCGAGACCCCGGTCGGCTTCAAATGGTTCGTCGACGGCCTGCTCACGGGCGGCTTCGGCTTCGGCGGCGAGGAGAGTGCAGGCGCCTCGTTCCTGCGTCGCGACGGCACGGTGTGGACCACCGACAAGGACGGCATCATCCTCGGCCTGCTCGCGGCCGAGATCATGGCAAAGACCGGCCGTGATCCGAGCCAGCTCTTCAACGATCTCACCGTCGAGTTCGGCGTGCCCCATTACGCGCGCATCGACGTCGCCGCCACCACGCCGCAGAAGAACATCCTGAAGTCCGTCACGCCCGAGCAGCTCGGCCTGAAGGATCTCGCCGGCGATCCCGTCCGCGCCACCCTGAGCAAGGCGTCCGGCAACGGCCAGCCGTTCGGCGGCATCAAGGTCGAGACCGATTTCGGCTGGTTCGCCGCAAGGCCGTCAGGCACCGAGGACGTCTACAAGATCTACGCGGAGAGTTTTCGCAGCCCCGAGCACCTGAAGGCGATTCAGCAGGAGGCTCAGACAGGGTTGGCGAAGGTGTTCGGGGCGTAGTCGTCGAGCCAAAGCGCCGCTGCCACTGCTCCCCCGGGGGGGGGGACTCGCCGCATCAACAGGTGTCATCACCCGCGAAAGCGGGTGATCCAGTACGCCGTGGCGCCAGTTGAGTAAACCAACAACCGCCGCGGAGTACTGGATTCCCCGCTTTCGCGGGGAATGACAGCGGAACAGATTTGTATACACGATGCGAGATAAAGGTATTATAATACGCTCCCATCCGCCCTTGAACGATTCCATTCCTCCGCTATTGTATACATAACGTATCCACAAGCCTTGGGAGTGAACCGGTGACAAAACCCTTCCCGATGAACGCCTGGTATGCCGCCGCCTGGGACGCCGATGTGAAGCCGGCACTGCTGCCGCGGACGATCTGCGGCAAGCACGTCGTGATGTACCGCAAGGCCGATGGTTCGGTGGCTGCGCTGGAGGATGCCTGCTGGCACCGCCTGGTGCCGCTGTCCAAGGGTAGGCTCGAAGGCGACACCGTCGTCTGCGGCTATCACGGCCTGAAGTACAACGCGCAAGGGCGCTGCACCTTCATGCCCTCGCAAGAGACCATCAACCCGTCGGCCTGCGTGCGCGCCTATCCGGTGGTCGAGCGTCATCGCTACATCTGGCTCTGGATGGGCGATCCCGCGCTGGCGGATCCTGCGCTGGTGCCCGACCTGCACTGGAATCACGACCCCGCCTGGGCCGGCGACGGCAAGACCATCCACGTCAATTGCGACTATCGCCTCGTGCTCGACAACCTCATGGACCTCACCCACGAGACGTTCGTGCACGGCTCTTCCATCGGCAACGAGGCGGTCGCGGAGGCGCCGTTCGACGTCACCCATGGCGAAAAGACGGTCACGGTGACGCGCTGGATGCGCGGCATCGAGGCGCCGCCGTTCTGGGCGAAACAACTCGGCAAGTCCGGCCTCGTCGACCGCTGGCAGATCATCCGTTTCGAAGCGCCCTGCACCATTGCCATCGACGTCGGCGTGGCCCCGACCGGCACCGGCGCGCCGGAAGGCGACCGCTCGCAGGGCGTCAACGGCTTCGTGCTCAACACCATCACGCCCGAGACCGAGAAGACCTGCCACTATTTCTGGGCCTTCGTGCGCAATTATCAGCTCGGTGAGCAGCGCATCACCACCGAGATCCGGGACGGCGTCTCCGGCATTTTCCACGAGGACGAGCTGATCCTCGAGGCGCAGCAGCGCGCGATGGACGAGAACCCGGATCGCATCTTCTACAATCTCAACATCGACGCCGGCGCGATGTGGACGCGCAAGCTGATCGACAAGATGGTGGCAAAGGAAAATCCGCCGCAGCATCTTCAGGCCGCGGAGTAAGCCGACATGGCCGAGCGCGAGGTCGACCGCTCCGTCTCGCAGACCGTGAAGGCGCAGCTCGCGCTGCGCGACCAGCTCCTGTCGGGCTCGTTGCGCCCGGGCGAGCGCATCTCCGAGCTCCAGGCGGTGGAGACCACCGGCGCCTCGCGCACCCCGGTGCGCATGGCGCTGGTGCGGCTGGAGGAGGAGGGCCTCTTGGAGGCGATTCCCTCCGGCGGCTTCATGGTGAAGGCGTTCTCCGAGCGCGACATCTCCGATTCCATCGAGCTGCGCGGCACGCTGGAAGGGCTCGCCGCGCGCTTTGCCGCCGAGCGCGGCGTCTCCGCGCGCGAGCTCGAGCCGCTGAAGGAGTGCCTCGCCGCGATCGACGAGTTGTTGCGCCAGGTGCCGATCTCGGTCGATGCGTTCTCGTCCTATGTCACGCTGAACGCGCGCTTCCACGCCCTGCTCACCGAATTGTCGCGTAGCCCGCCGCTGATCCGGCAGATCGACCGCGCCTCGTCGCTGCCGTTTGCGTCGCCGAGCGGTTTCGTGATGGCGCAGTCGGCGCTGCCCGAGGCACAGCAAATCCTGATCATCGGGCAGGAGCACCACCGCGTCGTGATCGACGCCATCGAGAACCGCGAAGGCGCCCGCGCCGAAGCGGTCATGCGCGAGCATGCGCGGCTCGCGGTGCGCAATTTGCGGCTCGCACTGCGCAACCGGACCCATCTCGACCTCTTGCCGGCGCTTGCGCTGATCAAGTCCGCAACCGATTGAGGGCAGTCACCATGCGCTTCATCGAAACCTGGATTCCGGCGACGCTCGTCTCGATGCGCGATCTCGCACCCGGCATCCGCGAATTCCTGATCCGGCCCGACCAGTTCGACGGCACGGCCTATCCGGTCGGCAGCCACATCAATATCAGCGTTACCATCGACGGGCAGCCCGAGACGCGGTCCTATTCGCTGGTCGGGGAAGCCTCGTCCCAGGCTCTAAGGATCGCCGTGCGCCGCGCCGAGGACTCGCGTGGCGGCTCGCGCTATATGTGGTCGTTACGGCCGGGCGCGCGGCTCGACATCACGACGCCCGCCTCGCTGCTCGCCGTCGATTGGGCACGCCAAAACTACTGCCTGATCGCCGGCGGCATCGGCATCACCCCGATCCTCGGTGCCGCGCAGGCGCTGGCCCGGCGCGGCACCGATGTCACGCTGCATTACGCGGTGCGCTCGCGCACCGAGGCCGCCTATCTCGACGATCTCGCCGCAACGCTGGGTGATCGCCTGGTCGTTCACGCCAGCGATGAGGGCAAGCGGCTCGATCTCGACGCCCTGTTCGCCTCGGTGCCCAAAGACACGCTGGCGCTGTTCTGCGGCCCGATGCGCATGCTGGATGCCGCGCGCCACGCCTGGATCGGCGCCGGCCATCCGCTTCCCGATCTCCGCTACGAGACTTTCGGCTCCAGCGGCACGCTGCCGACTGAGACATTTCGCGTGCGCCTGAAGGGCTCCGATGTCGAGCTGGAGATCCCGCGCGAGCGCTCGATGCTGGACGTGCTCAACGCCAGCGGCCACGACGTGATGTACGATTGCAAGCGGGGCGAATGCGGCCTCTGCGCCATCGACGTGGTCGCGATCGACGGCGAGATCGACCATCGCGACGTCTTCTTCAGCGACCATCAGAAGCAAAGCAACCAGAAGATCTGCGCCTGCGTTTCCCGCGCGCGGGGCACCATCACGGTGGACACGCTGCTGCGGGCGGATCCGGTCTGAGGTGAGGTCGTCATGCCCGGGCTTGTCCCGCCTGCGCGGTCGGAGCCGCTTCGGCGAGGCGAAGGCCCGGGCATCCACGTTCTTCGTGCGATGTCGTAGGTGTGGATGGACAGGCCCGGCCGTGACGCCGTGAATGCTTTGGTGGCTACGCCGCGTAGGTCGCCCGCAACTTCTTCGGATCAAGCAGCGCCAGAACGCCATCCGCCGACACCGGCCGGCTGATGAGATAACCCTGCACCTCGTCGCAACCGATCTGGCGCAGATATTCGAGCTGGTCGGCGGTCTCGACGCCTTCGGCGACCACGCCGATGCGCAGGTCGCGCGCGAGCCCAATCACCGATTTCACGATCGCGGCGCAGTCGGGGTGCACCAGCATGTCGCGGATGAAGGACTGGTCGATCTTGATGCGGCTGAACGGCAGCTTGCGCAGGTAAGTCAGCGAGGAGAAGCCGGTGCCGAAATCGTCGAGCGCCACGGTGACGCCGAGCTCCAGCAGCGCGTTCAGGACCGACGCGGCCGAGGCGTATTTCGACAGCAGCATCGATTCCGTGATCTCGATCTCGAGCCGGTGCGGGGCGATCTTCGCGTCCGCGAGCGCCTGCACGATGATCTGGAGGAGGCCGTTGCTGTGAAACTGCGCGGCCGAGAAATTCACCGCGACCCTGATCTCCTCGGGCCACTCGGCAACCGTGGCGCAGGCGCGGCGGACAACCCATTCGCCGATCTCATGGATGAACCCGGTTTCCTCGGCGATCGGAATGAACTCGCTCGGCGGCACCAGCCCGCGCTGGGGATGCTGCCAGCGCAGCAGTGCCTCGAAGCCGGTGATGCGGTTGCCGTCGAGGTCGAGGAACGGCTGGAACACCAGGAACAGCTCGTTCCTGGCGACGGCGCCTTCCAGATCCGATTGCAGCGCCTTGCGGTCGCGTGACGAGCGGTCGTCGGCTTCCTCGAAGAAACACACCGTGCCGGGTCCGGCCTTCTTGGCGCGGTAGAGCGCGGTGTCGGCGTTCTTCATGATGTCGAGTTGCGTGCTGCCGTCGCGCGGCGCCAGCACGATGCCGACGCTGGTCGCGCCGACGATCTGGCGACCCTCGATCTGGAACGGTTCGTCGAAGGCCGCGACGAAGCGCTCGGCGATCTCGAGCGCATCCTCCGGCCGCGCCCGATTGGCCATCACCAGCGCGAACTCGTCGCCGCCGATGCGTGCGACATGCTCGGCCGCGCGGGTGCAGCGTTGCAGGCGGCTCGCGATCTGGACCAGAAACTCGTCGCCGGCGGGATGGCCGAACTTGTCGTTGACCTCCTTGAAACGATCGAGATCGAGCAGAAGCACCGCGAATTCCTCGCCGGACAGAGCGAGCCGCTTCAAGGCTGCATCGAGCGTTTCGTTGAACGCGACGCGATTGGGCAGATGGGTCAGCGAGTCCTGCCGCACCGTACGCTCGGCCTCGATCTGCCGCATCACGCGCCGTGCGAACGCGATCGAATTGACGAACACGCTGCGCAGCAGCACTGATCCGTAGACGACCACCAGGAAAGCGATCAGCAGAAACGCCGGATCGCCATTCCTGCCGAGGCAGATCGCGATGCCAGCGAAGATCGGGGCCGTGAATGCGATCGCGGCGATCGGGATGGTGGCGAAGGCCAGCGCGCCCCCCGCCAGCATCCCCGAGCAAAGGCAGGTGATGACGAGCTGCCCGCCCGTTGAGGCATTGACGAAGAATGCGACCGGAACGGTGCCCCAGGCGGCGCCGAGGATGAAAGCATTGCGCACCAGCCGATGCATGGCCCGGCGCGAGACGAATTGCGGTTTGGTGATGCGGCGCGCGGCATGGGATTGCAGGCCGAACGCGATCGCGGCGCCCGCCACGATGGCGGCCCAGATCAAGGCCAGCTTCAAGTCCGGCGAATGCCACAGCGCGACGACGAGTACCCCGGCGTTGCAGGCATTGGCCAGCATGATGCCGACCGAATAGCCGAGCACCAGCGACATCTGTTCGGCGCGGATATGGCCGGCGACGGCTTCGTCGGTTACGGGACCGCCAAAGGCCGACAGATCGCCGGCGAACAGCCGCGCGAAATAGCTGGTCGTTTGAGTCCGCATTCCAGAGCCTAGCAACATGGGCCGCTTGTCCGGCCCGGTCAGGAGAATTCGCTGCAAACCTTTGACGAACTATGAATTATCCAAACTTGCGACGATTGCTCTGACCACTTCTGCGTGTTCGCGATATTGTATCGATAACAAATCGATACAAATGCGGCGCCGGGAGGCTATGTTCGCTACCAATTCCGCTGTCATGCCTCGCCTTGTGCGCACTTGCGCACTGGGGCGGGGCATCCAGTACGCCGCGGCCTATCGGATCAATCACGCCTGTCTCGGAGTACTGGATCGCCCGGTCAAGCCGGGCGATGACAGTTGTGCTTCAGGCATCACCGCCCCAACTGCTTCGGATCGTAATAGAACCGCTCTTCGATCAACTGATCGCCCCGCCAGGTCTGCCATGCGATCTCATCCAACGTTCGGATGATGCCTTCGGCATTGGTGAAGCTGAATCTCCAGCGCGTCGCGACATGATCCCCTTCGATCAGGCTCGGCCCAATGCGCACCGCCTTGACCTCCTTGAAGGCTGCCAGCACGCCGCGCTCCTTGGCGGCGAGCTTGTCGCGTCCGACCACGGGATCGCCCTGGTTTTCATAGGTGGCGGCGTCCGGCGTGTAGTAGTCGAGGATCGCCCCGACGAAATCCCCGTCCTCCAATCGTTTGGCAAAAGCTTCGACGACATCACGGCTCGGCATGGTGCACCTCACGAATAAAACCGACTGTTGGTCGGTAAATACCGACCGACGGTCGAAAAGTCAACTGGCTGTCCTCGTCCATTTCGACTACAGCAGACCCATGGCGAAACAGGCGGAGCGGCGGGCTGCGACATCGGAGGCGATCCTGACGGCGGCGCGCCGCCTGTTCGGGACGCAAGGCTTTGTCGCGACGACGATGGACGAGATCGCCGAAGCCGCCCACGTCGCCAAGGGCGCGGTGTATCATCACTTCAAGACCAAGGAGGCGGTGTTCGAAGCGGTGTTCAATGAGGTCTCGCGCGACCTCGTCGCCGAAATCGACAGCACGGCCCGTGCCGAGAAGGACGTGCTTGCCGCGATGGTCGCCGGCACCCAGCATTATTTCGCCGCGACCGCGAAGGGCCCGACCGGCCAGATCATCCTGCGCGACGGCCCGGCCGTGCTCGGCTGGGAGCGCTGGCGCGAGATCGACGCCAAACATTTCGGCGGCAAGCTGCCGCGCGCGATTGCGGCGGCGATGGAGGCCGGCCTGATCGCGCGGCAGCCGGTCGAGCCGCTGGCCCGGCTGCTGCTCGGCGCGGTAACGGAGGCCGCCGTCGCCTGCGCCGGACGCGCCGATATCGCAAGGGCGGGTGCGGAATATGCCCGTGCGTTCAGGTCGCTGGTCGAGGCGCTGCGCGTGGCTGCATGATCGTGCTAAGTGATGATTGGAAACGCCCGTCAACAAAAAGAACAGTAGCGCATGAACGCAACTTCCTCCCTGACACCCTCCGACCCTGAATTCGACTACATCATCGTCGGTGCCGGCTCTGCCGGCTGTGTGCTCGCCAACCGGCTGTCGGCCAACGGCAAGCACAGCGTGCTGCTGCTCGAGGCAGGCCCGAAGGATTCCAACATCTGGATCCACGTGCCGCTCGGCTACGGCAAGCTGTTCAAGGAAAAGACCGTCAACTGGATGTACCAGACCGAACCGGAGCCTGAGCTGAAGGGCCGTCAGGTGTTCCAGCCGCGCGGCAAGACGCTGGGCGGATCGAGCTCGATCAACGGCCTGCTCTATGTCCGCGGTCAGCACGAGGATTACGACAGATGGCGTCAGCGCGGCAACGCCGGCTGGGGCTATGACGACGTGCTGCCCTATTTCAAGAAGGCCGAGAACCAGTCGCGCGGCGCCGATCAATACCACGGCAGCGGCGGCCCGCTGCCGGTCTCCAACATGGTGGTGACCGACCCGCTGTCGAAGGCCTTCATCGATGCCGCGGTCGAGACCGGTCTGCCCTACAATCCTGATTTCAACGGCGCCACCCAGGAAGGCGTCGGCCTGTTCCAGACCACGACGCGCAACGGCCGCCGCGCCTCGACGGCGGTGGCCTATCTCGGCCCCGCCAAGGCCCGTCGCAATCTCAAGATCGAAACTGGCGCGCTTGGCCAGCGCGTGCTGTTCGAGGGCCGCCGCGCGATCGGCGTTGAATACCGTCAGGGCGCCACATTGCGCCGCGCCCGTGCGCGCAAGGAGGTCGTGCTGTCGAGCGGCGCCTACAACTCGCCGCAGCTGCTCCAGCTCTCCGGCGTCGGACCCGCCGACCTCCTCCGCAAGCACGGCATCGACGTCGTGCTGGACGCGCCGGGCGTCGGGCACGATCTCCAGGACCACATGCAGGTCCGCATCGTGATGCGCTGCTCGCAGAAGATCACGCTGAACGACACCGTCAATCATCCGCTCCGCCGCACCATGGCTGGCGCGCGCTATGCGCTGTTCCGCAAAGGCTGGCTGACGATCGCGGCCGGCACGGCGGGCGCGTTCTTCAAGACCAGTCCGCGGCTGGCCTCGCCCGACATCCAGGTCCACTTCCTGCCGTTCTCGACCGACAAGATGGGCGAGAAGCTGCACGATTTCTCCGGCTTCACGGCGTCGGTGTGCCAGCTCCGTCCCGAAAGCCGCGGGTCCTTGCGCATCAAGAGCGCCGACCCGACAGTGCCGCCGGAGATCCGCATCAACTACATGTCGACCGAGACCGACCGCACCACCAACGTGGAAGGCCTGAAGATCCTGCGCAAGATATTGCATGCACCGGCGCTGAAGCCGTTCGTGGTCGACGAGTACGATCCCGGAGCGAAGGTGTCCACGGATGCCGAGCTGCTGGACTATTGCCGTGAGCGGGGCAGCACCATCTACCATCCAACCTCGACCTGTCGTATGGGCAATGATGCGCTCGCGGTGGTCGATCAGCGGCTGAAGGTGAGGGGCCTCGAAGGCCTCCGAATCGTCGACGGTTCGATCATGCCCGATCTCGTGTCGGGGAACACCAACGCGCCGATCATCATGATCGCCGAAAAGGCCTCCGACATGATATTGGAGGATGCGCGGTAAACTCGCGTCTTGAGAGGATTTGGGCTTGGCTACGCGATTCAAGATCGGCACACGCAAGAGCGCGATGGCGCTGGCACAGACGGAAGAGATCGCGCGCCGCCTGACCGCCGCCATGCCCGATCTCGACGTCGAGATCGTCAAGTTCGACACCACGGGCGATCTCGACCAGACCAGCAAGCTGTTGCCCCATGGCGGCAAGGGCGGTGCCTTCGTGGCGCAGATCCGCGCCGCGGTGCTGTCTGGCGAACTCCACGCGGCGATGCATTCGCTGAAGGACATGCCCGGCAACGAAGACACGCCCGGCCTCGTGATCGGCGCCACGCTCTCGCGCGATCCTCCCAACGACGCGCTGGTGCTGCGTGACGGCGTGACGCTGGAGGCGTTGCGCCAATCTCGTGGCAAGGGTTTCAAGATCGGCACCAACGCCGTCCGCCGCGCCGCCTATGCGCGGCGGTTGTTTCCGGACGTGGAGATCATCCACTTCCGCGGCGCCGCGGACACGCGCGTGCGAAAACTCGACAATGGCGAGAAGCAGCGCCTGCCGGATGGCGGCGCGGTGGGGCCTGCGGATGCGCTCATCATGGCGCGGTCCGGCCTCGACCGCGTCGGCCTTTCACAGCGCATCGCCTACGAGTTTACCGCAGCCGAGATGCTGCCGGCAGCGGGGCAGGGCATCGTCGCCGTCGAATGCGCCGCGCAGGACTGGCAGACGCGTCGCATCCTCGCATCGATCGACGATCCCGCTGCCCACGCCTGCGCCGATGCAGAGCGCGAGGTGCTGTGGGTGCTGAACGGCCATTGCAATTCGCCGGTGGCGGGCTTTTCGACCATTGCGGGTGATCAGATGTCGCTCACCGCGTCCGTGCTCGATCTCTCCGGCAACACCATCATCGAAGCCTTGCGTTCGGGCCCCACCAATCGCCCACGCGAACTCGGCCGTGCGGTGGGACTGGATCTGCTGGCCAAGGGCGCCGCGGAGATCATCGAGCGCAGCCGGCCGCGCTAAGTCGGCCGCGAGGCGGGCATCGGTGGATGATGGCATCATGCGCCTGTTTTGCCCGACGGGTCAAATGTTGGCGCGCTCTGATGCGATGACGGCGCACCTGATTTCAGTCCGCCCTAAGTCATTGATCGGGCGTGGCCTCTCTACTGTGCATGGGGTTGTTTTCGCGTTTTTTTGTTTTTCCGCTCCCCAGGCGCAAAATAAATCAGCCCCGAACCCGCTTCAGCATCTGCTCGACATGGGCGATCGGCGTCTCCGGCTGGATGCCGTGGCCGAGATTGAAGATGAACCGCCCTTGCGCGAAATTCGCCAGCGTGTCGTCGACCGCGCGGTCGAGCGCGGCGCCGCCTGTGATCAGCACCAGTGGATCGAGATTGCCCTGAACCGCAACCTTGCTCTGCACGCGCTCGCGGATGAAGGCCGGCTCCGCGGTCCAGTCGATGCTGACGGCGTTGACGCCGGTCGCCTCGACGAACCCGGGCAGTTGCGCACCGGCACCGCGCGGAAAGCCGATGATCTTGGCGTCCGGCACCTTGGCGCGCACGCCTTCGACGATGCGCCGGGTCGGCTCGACCGACCAGCGCGCGAACTCGGAGGGTGGCAGCACGCCGGCCCAGGTGTCGAAGATCTGCAAGGCGTTGGCGCCGGCCGCAAGCTGCGCCAGCAGATATTCGATCGAGTTCTCGACCAGCACGTCAATGATCTCGGCGAACGCCTCCGGATGCCGGTAGGCCATCATCCGCGCCGGGGCCTGGTCGGGCGTACCCTGGCCGGCGACCATGTAGGTCGCCACCGTCCACGGAGCGCCGCAGAAGCCGATCAGCGCGATCTTGGGATCGAGCGCGCTGCGCACGATCTTGAGGGCCTCGAACACCGGCGCGAGCTTGCCGAAATCGGCGTGCTTCGCCAGTGTTGCGACCTTGGCGGGATCATCCAGCGGTTCGAGCCGCGGACCCTCGCCGACCTCGAAGCGCACGGAACGTCCGAGCGCATAGGGGATCACCAGGATGTCGGAGAAGATGATCGCCGCATCGAAGCCGAACCTCCGGATCGGTTGCAGCGTCACCTCGGCGGCAAGCTCCGGGTTGAAGCAGAGATCGAGAAAGCCGCCGGCCTTGGCGCGCACCTCGCGATATTCGGGCAAGTAACGGCCGGCCTGCCGCATCATCCAGATCGGCGGAACGACCTGCCGCGGGCCGGAGAGGACGTCGATGAATGGTTTGGTCGCAGACTGGGGCACGAACGGTCCTGAAGATGGTTAGGGCTCCTGATACACCGCCACGGCCCGAAGCGGAACAGGGGAACCAAGCGCAATTGGGCCGCGTTGACCAGCCAACGGAGGACGAGACCATGGCTGAGACATTCAACCCCGCGCCGCATGACAAGCACGCCGACGATCTGCACGAAGCGCTCGCCGCCGACCGCCACGCCAAGCTCGACGCCGGTCTGAAAGATACCTTCCCGGCGTCCGACCCCGTGAGCGCCGCCCAGCCGACGCCCTCGAAGGCCGATGCGGAGGCCGACAATCCCTCGCTCTGGGACAAGGTTAAGGCGATCTTCAGCTAAGGCGGAGAGCGCCGGATTCCGATAGGTTTGCTAATGCCTTGTTAGCGATGCGCTGATTCCGGCGTCCGTACGACTACGGAAAGCCGGGGACATCACTGCATATTTCTCCCGGTGTTTCAGAGTTCAATAACAGAAGCAGCAGAGTTTCCGGTCATCGGAGAATTCTGCTGCATGAGTGCTGTAACCCAAAGAGCCGGATGGAGCCGCCTGCCGCTGCGGGCGGCTGCGTTCGTCGCGCTGACCTGCGTGGCCATCCTCGGCGTCAGCGGCTGGCGGGAATGGGCGGCCCGCGACGCGGTGCTCAAAGGCGCCGAGGCAGAAATGGCGAACGTTGCGCGCTCGCTGACGCAACATGCCGAGGACAGCCTCGATCTCCTGGATTCAGGCGTCGTCGGCGTCGTCAGCCGGCTGGAGATGGACGGCACCGAGCCGGCCACGATCGCCAAGCTCCGAAACCTGCTGGAGGCGCGAAAGAAGGCGATAGAGCGCATCCATAGCCTCGCCATCATCGACGAGCGCGGCAACTGGTTGACCTCGCCTGGCACGATCGGCTCGACGCTAAACGACGACGCGTTCTTCCGATATCACCAGCTCTCGCCGAAACGGGAGCCCCATGTCGGCCGTCCCGTGAAGAGCCTGCTCGACGGTGAGTGGGTCGTGACCCTGTCGCGCCGTTTCAACAAGCTCGACGGCAGCTTCGGCGGCGTGGTGCTCGCGACCATCAGCTCGGGATATCTCTCGCATTTCTACGAACAGTTCGAGATCGGCCGCAACAGCTCGGTGGCGCTGACGCACGGCGACGGCCTGATCATCGCGCGTAACCCCAGCAACGACAGGTTCGTCGGTCGCAGCGTTGCCGATACGCCGCTGTTCCGCGATACCGCCTTGCAGCGGCCGGGCGGCGCCTACCATTTCAAGTCGCCGCTCGACGGTGCCGACCGGGTCAGCTTCTTCAAGCGCTCCGGCCGTTATCCGCTGGTCCTGCTCGCCACCGTCGACAAGGCCGAATTGCTGGCGCCCTGGCGTGCTGCGGCGATCTCCCGCATGCTCTACGTGCTCGCGCTGGTCATGCTGATCGCGATCATCGGTGCGGTGCTGGTGCGGCAGCTGCAACGGGGCCAGAGTATGGCGGCCGCGCTGGTCGAGAAGGAAGCGCATTTCCGGCTGCTTGCCGAAGGCTCCAGTGACATGGTGACCCGTATCGGGCTCGACGAGCGGCTGCGCTATGTCTCGCCGTCATCGATTGGCGTCGTTGGCTGGCGCGCCAATCAACTGATCGGTACCCTCGCGCTGGCCGGCATTCACCCGGACGACCGGCCGCAGGTCCAGGCCCTCGTCGACGCCATGAAGCGCGGCGATGCGGAGGAGGCGCGGGTCACCTATCGCAATGTGCACCGGCAGAACTCGGAAGTCTGGCTCGAATCGACCATGCGGGTGACCCGCAAGGAGAATGGCCGCGTCGACGGCGTGGTCGCGATCTCGCGCGACATCACCGAGCAGAAGAAGCTCGAGACCCGGCTCGAAACGCTCGCGATCGAAGACAGCCTCACCGGGCTTGCCAATCGCCGCCGCTTCGATGAACGATTGAAGGAGGAGTGGGCGCGTGCCTATCGCGAGCGCTCCAGCCTCTCTTTGCTGATGATCGACGTCGACCACTTCAAGTCTTACAACGACGACTACGGCCATCCCGCGGGCGATGCCTGCCTCCGGCAGGTGGCCCAGATCATCGCTGCTGAGGCGCAGCGTTCCGGCGATCTTGCGGCGCGTTACGGCGGCGAGGAGTTCGCCATGTTGTTGCCGAACACCGACGCTGCGGGCTGCGCCCTGATCGGCGACCGGATTCGACGGGCGATCCGTGATGCGGGCCTGGTCCACACCAGCAACCATGTGGCTGGCTGCGTCACCGCTTCGCTCGGCGGTGCTGCGTGCCGGCCGGCGCTGGAGCGCACGGCCGGCGTCACCTCGCTGGTCGAGGCCGCCGACCAGGCGCTCTATGCTGCCAAGGAGGCCGGGCGCAACCGGCTGATGATGTCGGGCGAGGTGAGTAACCTTCTTCTCAAGGCGTCCGGTCAGTAAGCCCGCTCAATAATGCGGCGGACGCTCATTGGCGGCTCCCGGCGCATTCGCCTCGGCCTCCTGCAGCCGCTCGCCGAGCTCTGCGATTCTCCGCGTCAGCGCGTCGATCTGCTTCCACTGCGCCGTGATGGTCTGGTTCAGCGTCTCAATCGCGTCGTCCTGATAGGCGAGGCGGGTCTCCAGCGTGTCGATGCGCTCGCCGAGCGTCTTGATCTCATTCGTCACGTGCCGCGTCCTTGTCCCGTTCGCGCAATCCACATTCTTGCAAACCGTGGCCGAGCGCGACACGCTCATCGAACACGAAGCATTCGCCGCGCCAGCGACTCTGAGCCTCCGGCACCTCTTCCAGATATTTGAGAACGCCGCCCTTGAGGTGATAGACCTCGGCAAAGCCGCGCGCGAGCAGGTGTGCGCTCGCCTTCTCACAGCGGATGCCGCCGGTGCAGAACATCGCGATTCTGCGGTGTCTGGCGGGATCGAGCTGCTCGGCCGCAAAATCTTTGAACTGGCCAAAGCTCCTGATGCCGGGGTCGAGCGCGCCCTCGAACGTCCCCATCGCCACCTCGAAGGCGTTCCTGGTGTCGAGCACCAGCGTATCCGGCGCTTCGATGAGCGCGTTCCATTCGGCCGCATCGACATAGGTGCCGACCTGCCGCGTCGGGTCGGCGCTTTCGTCGCCGAGCGTGACGATCTCCTTCTTCAACCGCACCTTGAGCCGGCCGAATGGCATCGTCTCGGCGGTCGAGAACTTCAATTCGAGATTGTTCAACCTGCCGCCGAACATGTCGCCGTGAGCGAGCTCTTGGGTAAGCGCGTCGATCGCCTCGCCCGCGCCCGCGACCGTGCCGTTGATGCCCTCCTGCGCGAGCAGCACGCTGCCCTTTAGTCCAGGCCGGCGCAGAACGCGCGCAGCGGCTCGCGCAGCTCGCGGTAATCGGGCAGGGCGGCGAATTGGTAGAAGGCGGCGACCTTGTAAATCATGGCGCCCGTTTAGCAGGCGGGGCTCGCCCGGAAAACCCGCATCGAGCAGCTCTATTCCCGGCAGATGGCAGCCATTTCCCTGGCATGCCAGCATTGCCCCGGCCGGCCGGAATGTGTCATGTAGGCCCGGTTTTTCCGAGATGGCGCGCCATCCGCACCAGACGCCCAATGAGAGCAGAATTCGATGAGAAACTTCCATTTCCCCGGCAGGTCCACGGTCCACGCCACCAACGCGATGGTGGCGACCTCGCATCCGCAGGCGTCGCTTGCCGCGATCGAGGTGCTGCGCGAGGGCGGCACGGCGGTGGACGCGGCCGTCGCGGGTTCGGCCATTCTCGGCGTGATCGAGCCGCAATCGACCGGCATCGGCGGCGACTGCTTTGCGCTGATCCAGCCGCGCGGCGAGGGCAAGATCATCGCCTATAACGGCTCCGGCCGCGCCCCGAAGGCGGCGAACGCCGATTGGTATCTCGAGCGCAAGATCAACTCCGTGCCGCTGACCTCGGCGCATGCGGTCTCGATCCCCGGCGTGATCGACGCCTTTGCAACCGTCTTGCGCGATCACGGCAAGTTCGGCTTCGACCGGCTGCTTCAGCCCGCGATCAAGGCGGCCGAGGAAGGCTACGTCGTCGCCCCCCGCATCGCCTTCGACTGGAAGAACCAGTTCGAGAAGCTGAAGGCCGGCACCAACACGGAGCGGTATCTGCTGCCGCACGGCAAGCCGCCGGTGGCCGGCGACGTCATCCGCCAGGCCGAGCTCGGCAAGACGCTGCGGGCGATCGCCAAGGACGGCCGCGACGCCTTCTACAAGGGCCCGATCGCGGAAGACATGGTGGAGACCCTGCGCGGGATCGGCGGCCTGCACACGATCGACGATTTCGCCGCGCACACCACTGAGACGACGACGCCGATCGGCACCATGTACAAGGGCTATGACGTCTGGCAGTGCCCGCCGAACGGACCCGGCCTCACCATGCTGCTGATGCTGAACATCCTGTCGCGTTTCGACCTGACGAAATACGCGCCGCTCAGCATCGAGCGCTTCCACCTCGAAGCCGAGGCCGCGCGCATCGCCTACATGCATCGCGAGCTGCATGTCGCCGATCCCGAGCATATGCAGATCGAGGTCGCCAGGATCCTCGCCAAGGAATACTGCAACGAGCACATCGACAAGATCCGCATGGACCGCATGCTCGACCTGCCGAACGTCGCGCCGCCGATGAACCCGTCGACCATCTACATCACCGTCGTGGACAAGGACCGCAACGTCTGCTCCTTCATCAACTCGGTTGCGCATTCCTTCGGCTCGGCGATCGTCTCGAACAAGACCGGCATTTTGCTCCAGAACCGCGCCGGCGGCTTCCGCATCCAGCCCGGCCACCCGAATTGCATCGCCGGCGACAAGCGTCCACTGCACACGATCATGCCAAGCCTGCTCACCAAGGGCGGCCGTTCCGTGATGCCGTTCGCGGTGATGGGCGGACAATATCAGCCGGTTGGCCAGACCCATGTGGTGACCAACATTCTCGATTATGGCTGCGACGTGCAGGAGGCGATCGATATGCCGCGCGGCCTGCATTATGAAGGTCAGTACCAGCTCGAGGACAGCGTGCCGGCCGCCATTGTCGAAGGCCTGAAGAAGCTCGGCCACAAGACCACCAGCGTCGTCGGTCCGCTCGGCGGCGCCCAGGCGATCTGGATCGACTGGGACAAGGGCACGCTCACCGGCGGTTCCGATCCGCGCAAAGACGGTTGCGCGCTCGGATACTGACCACCGCGCACGGAGTTCCCCGCGCGAGATCAGGAAAAGTTGACGAAGGGCGACGCGGCATTTGCTGCGTCGCCCTTTCTCGTTCGGAACGGAGCTCATTGCTTCAGGTTAAGGGCCGATGAGCGGTGCAGGCGTGCGCTGCTCTTGCTCGAAGCGGCGGAGGCCCTCCATGTCCGAAAAATCAGGTTCCGGACCGTCCGGATTCGATCGGCGCGCCTTCATGGCCGGCGTTGCCGGCAGCGCGCTGGTCCCCATGACGGCGCGTGCGGCCGCGCAGGATGCGAGCGTGTCGGCCGCCCAGGATCCGGCGCTTCCTGTCGATGTCACGCTGCGGGTCAACGGCAAGGACAAGCGCCTGCGCATCGACGCCCGCACGACGGTGCTCGACGCGCTGCGGGAGCATCTCAAGCTCACCGGCAGCAAAAAGGGCTGCGACCACGGCCAATGTGGTGCCTGCACGGTACTGATCGACGACCGGCGCGTGGTGTCGTGCCTGACGCTCGCGCTCGCGGCCGAGGGGCAGGAGATCACCACGATCGAGGGCCTTGCCACCGACGATCATTTGCACCCGATGCAGCAGGCCTTCGTCGACAACGATGCGTTTCAATGCGGCTATTGTACGCCGGGCCAGATCATGTCCGCCGTTGCCTGCGTCAAGGAGGGGCATGCGGGCAGCGAGGCCGACATCCGCGAATACATGAGCGGCAACATCTGCCGCTGCGCCGCCTATCCCAACATCGTCGCCGCCGTGAAGCAGGCCGCGCCCGAGATCATGAAAGGCTAGGCGCATGCGACCGTTTTCGTATCAAAGGGCAACAGACCCCGACATGGCGGTGCAGGCGCTCAGTGCTGCCGCAACTGCGAACAATCCGCTGACGAAGGCTACAGCACAGCCGCTCGCGGGCGGCACCACGCTGATCGACCTGATGAAGCTCGACGTGATGCGGCCCGCCGCGATCGTCGATATCAATCCGCTGGCGCGGGGCTGGTCGGCGATCGAGCCCGGCAGTGACGGCTTGCGGCTCGGCGCGCTCGCGAAGATGTCCGACGTGGCCGCGCATGCCGAGATCCAGCGCCACTATCCGGTGATCGCGAATTCCCTGAAGCTCGCCGCCAGCGCCCAGCTGCGCAACATGGCGACGCTCGGCGGCAACGTGATGCAGCGAACGCGTTGCAGCTATTTCCGCGACGTTTCCTATGAGAATTGCAACAAGCGCAATCCTGGTTCGGGCTGTGCCGCCATGGACGGCGTCAATCGCATGCATGCGGTGCTCGGTACGTCCGATCAGTGCATCGCGACCTATCCCGGCGATTTTGCGCAGGCGCTGATCGCGCTCGATGCGATGGTCGAGATTACCGGCAGGTCCGGAACGCGCAACCTGCCGTTTGCAGATTTGCACAAGGCACCCGGCAGGACGCCCGACATCGAGACCACGCTTCGGCCCGGTGAGCTGATCTCGGCGTTCTCTATTCACGGCCGCTGGCCGCGCTCGGTGTATGTCAAGGCGCGCGACCGGCAGTCCTACGAGTTCGCGCTGTCGTCGGCTGCGGTCGCGCTCGACGTGCAGGATGGCACGATCAGGGACGCGCGTGTCGCGCTCGGCGGCGTCGCCACCGTGCCGTGGCGGGCGCGCGGGGCAGAGGCGCTGCTGAAGGGCCAGAAATTCGACGACGGTCTGGCGCAGCGTGTGGCCGACGCCGCGTTTGCCGACGCCAGGGGCCGCCAGCACAACAGCTTCAAGATCGCGCTCGGCAAGCGCGTGGTGGCGCGCGCGCTCCAGCAGGCTGTAACGATGGAGATCTGATCATGACCGCTGCAGCTCCCGAGCCGAAAGCGAACATGGGCAAGCCCGTGCCGCGCTATGATGCGGCCGCAAAGGTCACGGGCCGGGCGACATATGCGTCCGACATGCCGCTCGACAATCCTGCCTACGCATTCCTGGTCACCAGCGCCATCGCCAAGGGCCGCATCGACAGTTTCGATCTCGACGATGCCAGGCGGGTCCGCGGCGTGATCGACATCGTCACGCATGAGAACGCTCCGAAGCTGAAGGAATCGAAACTGTTCAGCAATGGCGGCTATGCCGGCACCACGATCCAGCCGCTGAAATCGGCTGACATCGCCCATGACGGCCAGATCATCGCCGTCGTCATCGCCGAGAGTTACGAGGGGGCGCGCGAGGCCGCCAATCGCGTCAAGGTCAGCTACACGGCCGTAGCGCCGAGTGCGAGCTTCGACTCGCCGGGGACCACCACGGCAGCGGCAAAGGGACAGAACGCACAGTTCAAGGAAGACCCGGAGGTCGGCGATTTCGCCAAGGCGTTCGACGCGGCCGAGGTCAAGCTCACCGCCTCTTATGAAACGCCGACCCAGCACCACAATCCGATGGAGCTGTTTACGACGAGCTGCGCCTGGATGGGCGACGAGCTCGTCGTCTACGAGGGCAGCCAGTACGTCTACGGCCTGAAGAACGGCGTCGCCGAGCAGCTCGGTATCGACGCCGACAAGGTCCGTGTCGTCAATCCCTATGTCGGCGGCGGCTTTGGTTCGCGCGGTTCGATGACGTCCCGCACTGCCATCATCGCCGGCATTGCCAAACGCCTGAACCGGCCGATCAAGCTGGTGCCAACCCGCGACCAGGGTTTCACCATCGCCACCTACCGCGCCGAGACGCGCCATGAGATCAGGCTTGGTGCGGGTCGGGACGGCAAGCTGGTGGCTTTGAGGCACGACGGCGCGGAGGTTTCGTCGCGTCCGGATGCCTATTGCGTCGGCGGCACCAAGACGACGACGCGGCTCTATGCCTGCCCGAACGTCGCAAGTCTGGTGTCGATCGTGCGCGCCGACCGCAATACGCCCGGCTTCATGCGCTCGCCGCCGGAGGTGCCGTATCTCTTCGCGCTGGAGAGCGCGATGGACGAGCTCGCTGTGAAGCTGAACATGGACCCCGTCGAGCTCCGCCGCATCAACGACACCACCGTCGAGCCGATCGGCGGCAAGCCCTATACATCGCGGTCCTTGATGGCGTGCTTCGACGAGGCCGCGAAGGCGTTCGGCTGGGCGCAGCGCTCGCCGCAGCCGAAATCGATGTCGGACGGCGACTGGCTGGTCGGCTATGGCTGTGCCGCCACCTGCTATCCGACGCAGATGGCGCCCTCTGCCGCGCGCGTCCGCCTCCAGCGCGACGGCCGTACCCGGGTCGAGATCGCCGGTCACGAGATCGGCACCGGTGCGTATACCGTCATCGCCCAGACCGCGGCCGAGCGGCTCGGCGTGCCCCAGGAGAAGGTCGCGGTCTTCCTGGGTGACAGCGATCTGCCGCCGGCGCCCGTTGCCGGCGGTTCGAACTCGACTGCCAGCACCTGCTCGGCGGTGATGATGGTGTGCGACCGCATTCGCCAAAGGCTGTTCAAGGCCGTGATGCCGAGCGACAGCCTCGCCGACAAGGCCAAGGAGACTGTCGGCATCAGCCAGGCGCCGAGCACGCAGGCGGCGCAGAGCGATCGTCCGCTCGATCTCGAGAGGGCCTTCGACGCGCTCGGCGTCGGCATCGTCGAGGAATACGGCGAGTGGAAGCCCGAAGGCGCGCCGCTGGATTCCTTCACGGCCATGCACAGCGGGCACGCGCGGCTCGTCGGTGGCCATCAGATGAAAGACAAGATCGCCTATGCCTTCGGTGCTGAGTTCGTCGAGGTCCGCGTCAACCGCTTTACCCATGAAATCCGCTGCCCCCGGCTGGTGGGAGCGTTTGCGGCGGGCCGCATCATGAATCCGCGCACGGCGCGCAGCCAGCTCATGGGCGGCCTGATCTGGGGCATGTCCTCGGCGCTGCTGGAGGCTACCGAGATCGACGAGCGCAATGCACGCTACGTCAACGATAATCTCGCCGACTATCTCGTGCCCGTGAATGCCGACGTGCCCGGTGTCGAAGTGATCCTGCTCTCCGAGCAGGACGACCGTATCAACCCGGCCGGCGTGAAAGGCCTTGGCGAGCTCGCCAATGTCGGCACCAATGCGGCGATCTGCAATGCGATCTATCACGCCATGGGCCAGCGCATCCGCAAGCTGCCCGTGCGGCTCGAAAATATCGAGATGTGAGGGGTGGAAACGGCGTCAGCGTTGCGCTAGACACCTGGCGCCTCAAACGGAAGGTCTCTTATGCAGCGTTTACAGCGCATGCTCCTCGCCATCATGTCGGCAGTCGCGATCACCGTGATCGCCGGCGTGTCCGATTTCGTTTCCACCACGGCCTCGGCCCAGACCGCAGGGAAGACCATGACAACAGCTTCAGGTTTGCAGATTACCGATAGCGTCGCCGGCACCGGAGCTTCGCCCAAGCCGGGCCAGATCTGCGTGATGCACTACACCGGCTGGCTCTACGAGAACGGCCAGAAGGGCAAGAAATTCGACTCGTCGGTCGACCGCAACGAGCCGTTCGAATTCCCGATCGGCAAGGGCCGCGTCATCGCCGGCTGGGACGAGGGTGTTGCCTCCATGAAGGTCGGCGGCAAGCGCACGCTGATCATTCCGCCGCAGCTCGGCTATGGCGCCCGGGGCGCAGGCGGCGTGATCCCGCCGAACGCGACGCTGATGTTCGACGTGGAATTGCTCGGGGTGAAGTAAGCCCGCAAACAAAAAGACCGGCCTCTCGGCCGGTCTTTTCGCATTCAGTGCGACGCCGTTACTCCGTCGCGCGCTTGGCCGCAGCGGCTGCGCGATCAACCGCGTCCTTCGCGGCGTCCTTGGCGTCGCCCATGGCCTGCTGGCCCTTGCCCTTCACTTCCTGGACTGCACCTTCACCCTTCAGGCGCTCGGATCCAGTGGCTTCACCGACGCCCTGCTTGGCCTTGCCCATTGCCTCGTTTGCGGTGCCCTTGATCTTGTCGGTCGTGCTACCCATGAAACTCTCCTGCGGTTTGCTCGCCAAGACAACGTTCGACGGTTATGAGGGTTCCGATTTTGTTATGGCTCGATGTCGCGGCTTTGGGTTAGTTTGCCGCACACGGAACCAATAGAAAGCAAGTCCCATGACCGGCCATGACCATTCCCATTCCCACCATGACCACGATCACCACGATCGCTGGAAACATGACGGCGTGCGCGTCATTCCCGGCAACCAGCTCGATACCAACGTTCCGTCGACGGCGGGCATGGACCGCGCGGCCGCGATCAATTTCGCGCGCGTCGGTGCGCAGAAATTGTGGGCGGGCACGGTCAGCATCAAGCCCGACGCCAAGACCGGCGCGCATCACCACGGCCATCTCGAAAGCGTGATCTATGTGGTGAAGGGCAAGGCGCGGATGCGCTGGGGCGAGAGCCTGCAATTCACCGCAGAGGCCGGCCCCGGTGACTTCATTTTCGTGCCGCCCTACGTGCCCCATCAGGAGATCAACGCCAGCGCGGACGAGGTGCTGGAATGCGTGCTGGTGCGCAGCGACGGCGAGGCGGTGGCGATCAACCTCGATATCGAGCCGGTCGAGAAGCCCGAGACCGTCCTGTGGGTCGATCCCATTCACCGCGATCCGAACGAGAAGAAGTGAGGATCGCCTGAAAGCCAGCGGGTTCTGTGTGACAGAACCTCGCGGGCAGGGCTCCAAAAAAGATCCGGAAGCCGTGTCGGATCGCCGCTTGGCCGTCCGTCCTTGGGCAGAACCCCGCCCAAGGAGCTCCGATGCCCAGGATGATTTTCCTCAATCTGCCCGTGACCGACCTCAAGCGCGCCACTGCCTTTTACGAGGCGGTCGGTGCGACCAGGAACCCGCAATTCAGCGACGAAACAGCGAGTTGCATGGTCTTTTCCGAGACCATCTACGCGATGCTGACGACCCACGAGAAATTCCGGCAGTTCACGCCGAAGCCGATCTCGGATGCAAAGACCTCAAACCAGGCGCTGTTCTGCCTGTCCGCCGATAGCCGGACCGAGGTCGACGATATCGTCAGCAAGGCCGCGGCTGCAGGCGGGGTGGCCGATCCCAGCCCGAAGGACGAATACAGCTTCATGTACGGCCGCAGCTTCGAGGATCCGGACGGCCACATGTGGGGCGTGAACTGGATGGACATGGCAGCCTTCGCGGCGCAGTCCGACATGGCGAACGCCTGATCTAACCCCACAACAGCAAGAAACCGAAGAGGAGCATTCAAGATGTCCAAGGTCGTTCCCTGCATGTGGTTCAACGGCGATGCCGAGGAAGCCGCGAAGTTCTACGTCTCGCTCGTGCCGAATTCGGCGATCACGCATGTTCAGCGCAACGTTTCAGATGGCCCGTCCGGCAAGGAAGGCTCCGTGCTCGTCGTCGAATTCTCGGTGGCGGGACAGCCTTTGGTCGCGCTCAACGGCGGCATGAAAATGGAATACACCCACGCGATCTCGCTGATGATCCATTGCGACGATCAGGCCCAGGTCGACAGCGTCTGGAATGCGTTCCTGGCCCATGGCGGCAAGGAAGAGCAGTGCGGCTGGCTCAGGGATCGCTGGGGCGTGGCCTGGCAGGTGGTGCCGAAGGTGATGTTCGAATTCCTCTCCAGCCCCGACAAGGCGGCTGCCGCACGCGCGATGCAGGCCATGATGAAGATGGTGAAACTGGACGTGGAGGCGCTGCGGCGGGCGTTCGATGGCAAGTCGGCGGCGTGAAGGGCGTCCCCTTGCCACATCCTCACTGTCATCGCCCGGCTTGACCGGGCCATCCAGTACGCCGAGACGGTCGTTGGTCAATCGATAGGCCGCGGCGTACTGGATGCCCCGGTCGAGCCGGGGCATGACAGCGGAATATGAGCGAAGGCCTGCCGCTAATAATTGATCCGCAGCCCCACGCCGCCATGGATGGTGTTACCCACCGGCTGCGGGCCGAGCGTGCCGTTGGCGAACAGGTCGACGATCCAGCCCTTCTGCACGCGGAAGCCGAGCCGGCCGCCATATTCGAACCAGCCCTGGTTACCCATGGTCGGCACCACCATGCCGTCACCGGTCACGGTGGCGACGATGCCGCTATGGCTGGCGAATGACTGCACCCAGCCACCATTGATGTTGGCCTCGATACTGCTGCCGTAGAGATGCGTCCACTGGCCGCCGATCTTGACCAGGCTGGTGCGGTCGGTGCCGGTCGCGATGCTGGCGTCGAACGGATTGAACGCCACTGCGCTGTCGGTATAGCCCGAGACACGCTGCCAGAGCTGCCAGACCTCGATCGAGGCGGCGACCTCGTCGCGGGGCGACACGCGGCTCATCCAGCCGGCGCGG
>NZ_JBVVPP010000035.1:0-42902 GCF_055811315.1 Bradyrhizobium sp. MI1.4
ACCCGAACGCTGCCGCGTCCACCGCAAGCCCGGCTCGCGAACATGACGACCACAAGATCGCCCCTCAAGGATGAGCCAGGATGGGCGACACATACGCCGTTTCCGAATTTCGGTAAAGCGGAATATTTTTTCTGGAGGGGATTGACGCGCCCGCGACACAGGTCGCGCAATGAGACGCCTCGCGCAGAAGCAACAAGGGGCGGTGCAAAACACCGCCCCTTGGCGAGAACGAGACTGCGGCGAGGACAGGCGCCTAATACGGCTGATAATAGCCACGCGGACCATAGTAGGGACCGCCGCCGTAATATCCCTGGCCGCCGTAGTAAGGACCGGGACCGTAATTATAGCGGTCCTCGTAGTACTCCTGGCGCCTGCTCTCTGCGATCGCGCCGCCGATCAGACCTGCCGCCACGCCCATGAAAGCGAGGCCTGCAGCGTTCGGACCTCGCCGATAATAGCGGTGGCGGCGAGCCGCGCTGAAATCGGTGGCAGCCGGAGCGACCGAGCCCGCGGCAGCGGCTTTGGTGGGCGCGGGCGAGTTGGCAGCCGAAGGGGTGATCGGGGCCGTCATCAGAACAAGACTTGCGAAAGCTGCCAGCCCAACGCTGCGGCCGGCTGCGGAAATCATCGGTCCTTTATTCATCTTGACCTTCCTGTTCTCGCTCGAAGCGACATAAAAAAAAAGACTAAACGTCCAAACCACTGAAATGGTTTCGTGATCGCGGCAATCTGCCACGCGTTGAACGATTGTAGATCGAACGTCCAGATCCAGCTTGAACCATCCAACATGAGCGGATAATGAACAGGCGCACCGTCTTTCGGTCGCCGTAAGCGTTTTACGTGAACCAACGCATCAACCGACGCCGTCGGGATCGATGCCATTCTTGGGTTCACCGTGACTGACGCGTCTTATTCCAAGAGAAACCAGATGATTGCGGTTCGCAAACTGCCGGCGCGCTATGCGTCGATCGTGATGCCATTTGTGCTGTCCATCCTCATGACAGCCGTGGTGTCGGTCATTTCCACCCTTCGAAGCCTCGGCGCAACGCCGGCGTTCCTCGCAACCTGGCCGGGCGCCTGGGCGCTGTCATGGCTCGTCGCCTTTCCGACGCTGCTGATGGTGCTGCCACTGGTCCGCCGGATCGTGGCTAGCGTCGTCGCTGCTCCCTTGCAGCCAGGCCGATAGCAGGCGCGGACGGCGGCGCATGATGCACGCCGTCCCGCTTCCGTGTGACCTTACGACAGCGCGCCGAGTACGCCGCGCGTCGCCTTGTCGATCTCCTCGACATAGCGGCGGCGGGCGAAGGTCTCGGTAAGGAAGCCGACCACCTTGCGGCTGTCGGTGGAATCGACCACCGCCAGCATCTCGGCCTCCGCCTCGTCGAACACCGCCATCGCCGACTTCACGTTCATTTCCGGGATCAGCACGATCTCGGTCAGGCGCGCGAGCTCGATCACCTGGATTTCGTCGGCGATGGTGTCGAGGTCGCCCGAGAACAGGTCGGGCAGCAGGACAAGGCCGACATATTCGTCCGCATTGTTGACGATGACGATCCCGGGCCGCGAGCCCAGCGCGAATTCGCGGCGGACCGCGGCGATCGTCGTGGTCGACGGCACCTTGCCAACATCTGAGCGCATCAGCCGCTCGACGGTGAGGTTGCGCAGCCAGCCGACGTCGTTGGCGCTGCGGATGGTCTCGCCGCGCAGATGCAAGCGCCAGGTCGAGAAGGAGTGCCCGAACATGAAGCGGACGCAGATCGAGGTGACGATGCAGCCGGCGAGCACCACGGCGGTAACGTCGACGTTGCGGGTCATCTCGAGCACGAGGAACGACATGGTCAAGGGACCGCCGACGATGGCGACGCCCAGCGTCGCCATGCCCGTCAGCATCGAGACCAGCGGATCGATCACGAAGTTCGGGCTGATCAAGAGCAGCACCGCGGAGAAGAACTTTCCGATCAGGCTGCCCACGAACAGCGAGGCAAAGAACAGGCCGCCGCGGAAACCGGAGGCGAGCGAGATCAGGCAGGCCGTCACCTTCAAGGCGATGATCAGCGCGATCAGGCCGATCGTCATGTCGTGAAAGAGATCGAGCACCATTGCGCCGTGGCCGGCCGCCAGCACCTGCGGCGTGACGATCGCAAAACCGCCGACGATGAGGCCGCCGATCACCGGGCGCAACCAGACCGGCAGCCATTTGAACAGGCGCTCGAACATCGAGGACGAGCGCATCACGGCGATGCCGACACCGCTGGTGACGAGCGCGAGACCGATCAGCGCCAGATATTGCTCGACGCCGACGGCGCTGACCTTGGGTATTTCGAGCGAGTATGGCGCGCCGCCGAGCCATTGCGCGGTCAGGGCGCCCGCGAGCGAGGCGGCGAGGATCGGCGCCGCGCTGCCGACCGAGTAGACGCCGACGATCAGCTCGCAGGCGTAGAAGGCGCCCGTGATCGGTGCACCGAAGGCCGCCGCGATCGCCGCAGCGGCACCGCAGCCGACGATCAGGCGCAGATCGTTGCGGCGCAGATTGAAGAACTTGCCGAGCAACGAGGCGATACCCGAGCCGATCTGGGTATAGCCGGCCTCGAGGCCGACGGAGGCGCCGCAGCCGTTCGAGATCAGCGTCTGGCTGGACACCACCACGCTGTCGCGCATCGACAGATTGCCGCCGCGCAGTGCGTTCGCCTCGATCGGATCGACCGCGCTGGAGAGCTTGAGCCGTCGCCGCCACCACTCCATGATCCCAAGCACCAACCCGCCCAGCGCGGGCGCGATCAGCGCGGCCCACGGACTGACGCTGGTATTGGCGGACAGGCGGACGTCGATGGGAATGCCGTAGATCACCATATGGGCAATCTGCGCAATCTCGGCCATCAGCGTCACGATGGCGCCGGCGAGCGTGCCGATCACCAGCGCCAGCGGGATCAGATAGAATTCGTTGCTGCGCAGCAGCGCCCGCAGCCGAACCATGATGCGGTTCGTCCCCTTGCGGTCGGCGAGATGTCTGATCCGCAGGAACACGTTCTGTCCGCCCTACTCTTCCGACATGCCGTAACCGGACATGCGCTGGCGGACCCGCTCGATCTCGGCGCTCGACAGCAGCGGCGGCTCTCCGATCTGGAGACAGCCGTGATATTGCCGCGCCAGCGTCTCGACCTCGACGGCGAGCCACATCGCCTTGTCCAGCGACTTGCCGATTGCGATCATGCCGTGATGGTCGAGCAGGCAGGCAAGCCGCCCCTCCAGCGCCCGCACGGCATGTTCGGACAGCTCCGCCGTTCCGAAGGTGGCATAGGGCGCGCAGCGGATGCTGTCGCCGCCGGCGGCTGCAATCATGTAGTGCACGGGCGGGATCTCCAGGCCCATGATCGCCAGGATGGTGCAATAGGTCGGATGGGCGTGGACGACGGCGTCGACGTCTGGCCGGGCCTTCAGGATGTCGAGGTGGAAGCGCCACTCGCTGGACGGCTTCTGATCGGGCGCGTGCGATCCGTCCATCGTCATGAACACGATCTGGTCCGGCGTCATGGCGTCGTAGGGCACGCTGGTCGGGGTGACCAGAAGCCCGTCCACATGCCGGACGCTGATATTGCCCGAGGTGCCCTGGTTGATGCCGAGCGCATTCATGCGGCGGCAGGCGCCGATGATGGCCTGTCTCTTGTCGAGCTCGTCCGCTGTCATCGACATCTCGATTTCCTGACGATGGGCGCCTGTCAGACGGGGAGTACGTCAAGCAATATGGCAGCGCAAGAGAAAGCGGACCGGATCGCGCGCGATCCCGCTAACCGCCTCATGGCATCATGGAATAAACATGAAAATCAACGCATTAACAGATTGTCGCAGCTCTACGGCAAGCTCGCCCGGACAGCAGCGAAGCCGTTGATCACGAACTGCACCGAATAGGCCGCGAGCAGCATGCCGAGCACGCGCGAGAGGACGGCGTTGCCGGTGCGCCCGAGGGTCCGCGCGATCATGTTCGCGGAGACAAAGCAGAGCATGCAGAGCAGGCACACGGCGAGCACGACCGCGATGATGATCGCGAGCCTCGGTCCGTAGCCGGCATCGCCGGTCAGGAGCAGCGTGGTGGCGATCGCGCCGGGACCGGCCATCATCGGGATCGCCAGCGGGAATACCGCGACGTCGGAGGCATGCTCCGACGTTGCCTTGTCGGCCTCGCGGGCCTCGCGATGCGGACGGTCGCCGAAGATCATCTGGTAGGACACGCCGAACAGCAGCAGCCCGCCGGCGATCTGGAAGGCGGGGATGCCGATCCCGAGCTGGCGCAGCAGCCAGTTTCCGATCAGGGCGATCACCACCAGGATCGACGCCGCAATCAGCGGCGCGCGTAGCGCGATGGTGCGTTTGGTCTTGTCGGGCATGCCTCCGGTCGCGGCGAGGAAGGCCGGCGCAAGGCCCACCGGATCGACCACGAGCAGCAGTGTCACGAACGCGGACAGGGTGAAGTCGATCATGTCTCGGTGGGCTCCCTGGACGCAGGAACGATGGCTGGCGGACTGACTTAGCCCGATAGAACCGCTTTAAAAATCACCGGAGATGCACAATGAGTGACAGTGGAATTGGAATGTTGCTGGGTCACCTTTCGGGCAACCTGCTCTGGCTCTGGTTCATCGGTGCCTTCGTGCTCGGTGCGGTCCTCGTCTACGGCGTGGCGAAGGCGGGGCGCCTGCGGCGCCGCGAGCGCGCGCAGCTCGACCGCAACACCGAGGCGCGGCAGCGGCAGGAAGATCCCTACAAGCGCCCGACCTGAGCGCAGGCTGCAGTTTGGAACTTTCGTTCTCCGAAAGCTTTTGATCGCCTGAGGATTGCGGAAGGCGATGCCTTCGCGCGTCACCTCAAGAGGAGGATGTATGGCAAAACGAGCAAAGAAGCGCACAAGCAAGAAATCGTCGACGGGCCGCGCCCGTCAGGCGCCGAAGATGTTGAGCGACCTATTCCTGGAGACGCTCAAGGACATCTATTTCGCCGAGAACAAGATCATCAAGACCCTGCCCAAGATGGCCAAGGCTGCCAACTCGAAGGAGCTCGCGGCGGCTTTCAACAAGCATCTGCGCGAGACCCAGGGCCAGGTCAAACGTCTGGACCAGATCTTTAAGATGCTGGGCAAGCCGGCCCGCGGCAAGCCTTGCGAAGCGATCAACGGCATCACCGACGAAGGTGCCGAGATCATGAAGGAGTTCAAGAACGCGCCTGCGCTCGACGCCGGCCTGCTCGCAGCCGCGCAGGCGGTCGAGCACTACGAAATCTCCCGCTACGGCACGCTGCGCACCTGGGCCGAGGAGCTCGGCATGCAGGACGCGGCAAAGCTGCTGCAGGCGACGCTGGACGAGGAAGAGGCGACCGATCACGCCCTGACCGAGCTCGCCACCTCCGTGATCAACCTCGAGGCGGAAGAGGAATACCGCCAAGCGGCCTGAGGCACACATAGGGTGACGACGGAACGCCGCGGCCCGGAAGGCCGCGGCGCTTGTTTTCGGATCGCACGATCCGCATGGCACCTGCGCGCAGCCGGGCTGGAATTCTCGGGAACCGGCCCCATATTCAGCGTTCCTCACCCGCCGAGCCCGCATCATGCAACCCAAAAATCCCCTCGACTGGATGCTGTCCGAAGCCTTGGACTCGCTGACCCGCGCCGAACGGCTGCGCCAGCAGTTCGGCCGGCAGGAAGCCTGCTGGGAGCCGCCGATCGACGTGCTCGAAACCGAGCATGAGCTCCTGATCCTGGTCGCGCTTCCCGGCGTCAATCCCGACAATGTCGAGACTGTCATCCATGACGGCGTGCTCGTCATCTCCGGCCAGCGCACCCTTCCGCCAGAGCTTCGCAACGCCCGCATCCACCGGCTCGAACTGCCGCAGGGGCGTTTTGAGCGCCGCATTGCATTGCCCGTTGGCCGTTACGCCATCAGCCGCTTCGTGATGGACGGCTGCGTCGCGCTGCGCCTCGCCAAATCCTGAGGTCGATCATGGCCACCGAACCAATGAATACCGCACCGACCAATCCCCAGAGCAATTCCGACGTGAAGATTCCCGAAGACGCGCTGATCATCATTCCCGTGCGCGAAATGGTGCTGTTCCCCGGCGCCATCGCGCCGATCGCGATCGCACGGCCGAAGTCGGTCGCCGCCGCGCAACAGGCGCTGCGCGAGCAGCGACCGGTCGGCATCGTCCTGCAACGCAGCCCCGAGACCGAGGAGCCCGGACCGGACGACCTCTATCGGGTCGCGACCATCGCCAACATCGTGCGCTACATCACCGCGCCCGACGGCACCCATCACATCGTCTGCCAGGGCGTGCAGCGCGCGCGCATCCTCGACTTCCTGCCGGGGACGCCGTTCCCGGCCGCGCGGATCCAGCAGATTCCGGAGCCGACCACCAGCACGCCCGAGATCGAGGCCCGCGGGCTGAACCTGCAGCGCCAGGCCATCGAGGCGATCGAGCTGCTGCCGCAGGCGCCGCCCGAACTGGTCGCGATGTTCCAGGGCACCACGGCGCCCGGCGCGCTGGCGGACCTGGCGACCTCGTTCATGGACATCAAGCCGCAGGACAAGCAGGAGGTGCTGGAGACCATCGACCTCGCTCTGCGTGTCGAGAAGGTGTCGAAGCATCTGGCCGAACGGCTGGAGGTGCTGCGCATCAGCAACGAGATCGGCCAGCAGACCCGCGCCAGCTTCGACGAGCGGCAGCGCGAAGCGATCCTGCGCGAGCAGATGGCGACCATTCAGCGCCAGCTCGGCGAAGGCGACGGCAAGGCGGCCGAGGTGGCCGAGCTGACGGCTGCCATCGCCAAGGCCAACATGCCGCCCGAGGCCGATGCACATGCGAAGAAGGAGCTGCGCCGCTACGAGCGCATGCCGGAGGCCGCCGGCGAGGCCGGCATGGTCCGCACTTACCTGGACTGGCTGATCGAGCTGCCGTGGGCACTGCCCGCGGAGAAGCCGATCGACATCAAGGAAGCGCGCCGCATCCTCGACGCCGATCACTTTGGCCTGGAGAAGATCAAGAGCCGGATCATCGAATATCTGGCGGTGCGCAAGCTGGCGCCGCAGGGCAAGGCGCCGATCCTGTGCTTCATCGGACCGCCCGGCGTCGGCAAGACCTCGCTCGGCCAGTCCATCGCACGCGCGATGGACCGTCCCTTCGTGCGCGTCAGCCTCGGCGGCGTGCATGACGAGGCCGAGATCCGCGGCCACCGGCGCACCTATATCGGCGCGCTGCCCGGCAACATCATCCAGGGCATCAAGAAGGCCGGCGCCCGGAACTGCGTCATGATGCTGGACGAGATCGACAAGATGGGCCGCGGCGTGCAGGGCGATCCTTCCGCCGCGATGCTGGAGGTGCTCGACCCCGAGCAGAACGGGACATTCCGGGACAATTACCTGGGCGTGCCCTTCGACCTGTCGCGCGTGGTGTTCATCGCGACCGCAAACATGCTGGACCAGATCCCGGGTCCGTTGCTGGACCGCATGGAGCTGATCAGCCTCGCCGGCTACACCGAGGATGAGAAGCTGGAGATCGCGCGGCGCTATCTGGTGCGGCGGCAGCTCGAGGCCAACGGCTTGACGCCGGAGCAAGCCGAGATCGAGCCGGAGGCGCTGAAGCTGGTGGTCAAGGGCTACACCCGCGAAGCCGGCGTGCGTAACCTGGAGCGCGAGATCGGAAAGCTGTTCCGCCATGCTGCCGTGCAGGTCGCCGAGGGCACGGCTGCCAAGATCGTCGTGACGCCAAAGGACATCGGCACTGTGCTCGGCCAGCCGCGCTTCGAAGGCGAGATCGCGCAGCGCACCAGCATTCCAGGCGTGGCCACTGGCCTGGCCTGGACGCCGGTCGGCGGCGACATCCTGTTCATCGAGGCCTCGCGGGTATCAGGCCGCGGCGGCATGATCCTGACCGGCCAGCTCGGCGAGGTCATGCGCGAGAGCGTGCAGGCTGCGATGACGCTGGTGAAGAGCAAGGCCACGCAGCTCGGCATCGATCCGCAGCTGTTCGAAAAGAGCGACATCCACGTTCACGTGCCGGCAGGCGCGACCCCGAAGGACGGACCGAGCGCGGGCGTTGCGATGTTCACGGCGCTGACGTCCCTGCTCACCAATCGCACGGTGCGCAGCGACACCGCCATGACCGGCGAGATCTCGCTGCGCGGCCTGGTGCTGCCGGTCGGTGGCATCAAGGAGAAGGTGGTGGCAGCCGCGGCCGCGGGCCTGAAGCGGGTGATGCTGCCGGCGCGCAACAAGCGAGATTACGACGATATCCCGCAGAGCGCGCGGGACAACCTCGAATTCATCTGGCTGGAGCGCGTCGACGAAGCCATCGCCGCGGCGCTCGAGCCGGCCGAGGCCCAAGCCGATGCCAAGGTCGAAGCGGCGGAGTGAATGCCATGAAGAAATTGCTGGAAAGAGCGAAGCGATCGCGGACGACGCAGCGGCTGCGCCAGTTGCTGGATCGCGCCATCGACGGGGTTCGCGATGCGCTGGCGATGCCGGGACCGCGGCTTCAGCCGGCCCCGGTCCGGGCGAAGCGCCGCAAGGGTTGAGCCCTCCGTCTCAAGTCCTCGCGACAGCCCCGAACAAAAGGCCCCCTCGCTCGAGGGGGCCTTCGCCTTGTTAGCCCACGGCGTCCTTGGCGGCCTTGACCGGGCGGGCGCGAACGATCTTCCGGGCCGGCTTGGCCTTGAACATCATCTCTTCGCCCGTGAACGGGTTGGTGCCCTTGCGCGCCTTGGTCGCGGGCTTCTTGATGACCACGAACTTGGCGAAGCCCGGCACCAGGAACAGGCCGTTCTTCTTGAGCTCCTTGTGACCGACGTCGGTCAGCGTCTCCATGACGCTCTTGACGTCACGCTTGGAAAGCTCGGTGGTGGTCGCGATCTTTTCGATCAGCTGCGATTTCGACATTTGGGTGGCCATCGTGTCTCCTCTGATTCGTTAACGGCTGCATATTAGACCAACCGGTGAAGGCCTATAGCCTTCTGCACAGTTTTGTCGGGGTTTTACGGGCTTTTTTGGCCCTCTGTGGCAAAAAACCCTGCTTTTTAGCCACTTCCGGAGCGGGAGAGGCCTCAGGCAGCGGATTTTACCTTGTTTCAAAGGCCCGCACGCAGCCTTGCTAAAGCTGATTCGATGCTTTCGACAAGCGATGACCGGCCTCTTTGTCGGAGTCCGGTCGCGATTCACCCTGGAAAACAAGCCTAGATCGTCGTGATGTGGCGATCGCGGGTACTTTCTCTCCCTTATTTCTAGGGAGCGCGACGAGCTTCGCTCGCGCTAGATACGTTCGATGATGACGGCCGGGGCCATGCCACCGGCCGCGCACATGGTGACGAGACCGCGCTTCAAGTCGCGCCGTTCGAGCTCGTCGAGCATGGTGCCGATCAGGATCGAGCCGGTGGCGCCGATGGGATGGCCGAGTGCGATCGAGCCGCCATTGACGTTGACCCTGGCGCGGTCGAGCTTGAGGTCGCGGATGTATTTTTCCGCAACCACGGCAAAGGCCTCGTTGATCTCGAACAGGTCGATGTCGTCGATGGTCAGCCCCGCCTTCGCCAACACCTTGCGCGTCGCCGGCACCGGCGCGTTCAGCATCAGCGTCGGCGAGTCCCCCATATTCGCCATCGCGACGACGCGGGCGCGCGGCTTCAGGCCGTGCGCCCTGGCGTAAGCGGGCGAAGCCAGAAGGATCGCGGCGGCGCCGTCGACGACGCCGGACGAGTTGCCGGCGTGGTGCATGAAGTCGATCTCGAGGTCGGGGTATTTCTGCAGGATCAGGCCGCGATAGGTCGTGCCCTTGTCGTCGAGCGCATGGTCGGCGACAGCGGGGAATGCGGGCTTCAAAGCGCTCAGCCCTTCCATCGTGGTCTGCGGCCGCGGATATTCTTCATGGTCGAGCGCGAGGCTGCCGTCCTCGCGATGCACCGGCACAAGGCTCTTCTTGAAGTGGCCGTTCGCGATCGCATGCGCGGCACGCTTCTGGCTTTCGAGGCCCAGCGCGTCGACGTCCCTTCGCGTGATGCCTTCCAGCGTCGCGATCGCGTCGGCGCAGACGCCCTGATGCGACTGCGGATGCCGCGCTCGCAGGCGCAGATTGCCGTTGTCCATCATCATCGGACCGCCGCCGCGGCGTCCTTCCATCGACATCATCTCGCAGCCGCCGGCGACGACGAGGTCCTCCGTGCCCGACATGATCGAGCTTGCGGCCATGTTGACGGCGGTGATGCCGGAGCCGCAGAAGCGGTCGAGCGTTACGGCACTCGCGCGCACGTCGTAGCCGGCGTCCAGCGCCGACATGCGGCCGAGATCGCCGCCTTGCGTTGCGACCTGCGCGCTGCAGCCCCAGATGACGTCGTCGACGTCGGCGGTGTCGATGCCGGTGCGCGTCGCGAGCGCGCGCAGCACGGTTGCTCCCAGCTGCTGCGGATGAATGCCCGAGAGCGCCCCCTTGCCGGCCTTGCCAACGCCCCGCGGGGTCCGGCAGGCATCGATGATGAGTGCGTCGATCATTGGCATTATCCTCTTGTTGAACGGTTGGAAGCGTTTTGAATCAGCGGGCCAAGGGAGTCAATGCGCGCTGGCGGAACCGCCTCACCCCGCCCTCTCAACGCGAGCCAAGCTCGTCGCCCTTCCGCAAGAGCGGGGCGAGGGAGAGCAATCAAACCCCCGCTGCGTTCTTCGCGATCACGTTGCGATAGAAGCTGGCGCTGAGTTTCGGCGTACGCACCTGCGTATCGAAATTGACGTGGTAGAGCCCAAAGCGCTTGTTGAGCCCAAATACCCATTCGAAATTGTCCATCAGGCTCCAGAGGAAATAGCCGCGCACCGGCACGCCTTCGGCGGTGGCGCGCTGGAGCTGGGCCAGGTAGTTGCGCAAATACATGATGCGGTCGGTGTCGTAGATCTTGCCGTCGGGCGTCACGACGTCGTCGCCGGAGGTGCCGTTCTCGCTGATATAAATCGCGTCCGTTTTCCAGATCTTTGCCGCCAGCTTGGGCACCCAGTAGATCGTCTCGGGGCCGACGCGCAGCCAGTCCGAATTCATGTGCGGGAAGGATTTCGGGATCGGCAGCGGCATGAAGCCCGCGCCCTGGTCGGAGGCCACCACATAGTTCTGCGGCGCGTAGATGTTGAGGCCGAGGAAATCGACCGGCGAGGAGATGATCTTCAGCTCCGCATCCGTGTATTTCGGCGCGTCGCGCCCGGCGAAATTCAGGAAGGCGTCGGTGTACTGGCCCGTCATGATGACGTTGAGATAGCCGGCGTTCATTTCGCGCAGCGCGATCTCTGCGGCGCGGACGTTCTCCGGCGTGTCGATCGCGGGGGCACAGGCATCGATGTTCTCCGCCGGCCCCACCCTGGTGCCACGGCGGCCATGGGCGCGTACCGCCTGCACCGCAAGCCCGTGCGCGAGCGCGCTGTTGTGCCTGATCTGGTTGACCTCGGCTTGTGGCAGCGTCACGCCGGGCGCGTCGATGCCGATGCCGTAGCCGAAATAGACGAAGCGACCGCTCTCGTTCAGTGTGAATACGTTCTTGACGCGATCGGTCAGGTGCTCGGCGACATAGGCCGCGTAATCACCGAAGATCTTGCAGGTCTCCGTCGACCGCCAGCCGCCAAACCGGTCCTGGAGCGATTGCGGCAGGTCCCAATGATAGAGCGTCAGCCACGGCTCGATGCCGTTCTTGAGGAGTTCGTCGACCAGGCGGTTGTAGAAATCGAGTCCCTTCGGGTTGGGCTTGCCGTCGCCGTCCGGAAACAGCCGCGGCCAGGCCACCGAGAAGCGATAGGCCTTGCAGCCGAGCTCCCTGATGAGCGCGATGTCCTCCTTGTAGCGGTGATAGTGCTCGTTGGCGCGGTCGCCGGTCGAGCCATCCTCGATCTTGCCGGGGATGCGGACGAACTTGTCCCAGATCGAGGCCCCTCGCCCGTCCTCGTTGACCGCGCCCTCGACCTGATAGGACGAGGTCGCCGTGCCCCAGACGAAGCCCGCGGGGAAACCGTCCACGTTTCGCGGCGGCGATGCGGGCTTGGCGTCCGCGACCTCGAGAGGATTGGCGATTCCGGCTGCGGACAATCCCGCCAGCGTGGCGAACTGGCGACGCGAGACCTTGTCCGACATTGATCGTGCTCCGGGGTGATGCTCTTTCGGTGGCACCATGGCGAATCGCGGGTCGTTTGAGAAGCGGGCGAGCCGAGGGCCGAGGATGCAGGATTGCGGAATGCGACAAAGTTGTCCGAAAGGGGCTAGGGCGATCGTCGGCAGAGCTACCCCAAAGCCGAAATACCAGCCCCACCGTCATTCGAATTCCAGCCCAATCCGGCAAGGAAGTTGTCAGTTCCCTCGATACGAGGGCCCGTAGGCTCACAGAATGCCATATACCGCTCGGAAATTACGACCAAACTTCGCAAATATGGCGTATGCTGCAGCCATCGCCGCTCCGCTCTGGGCGATTGTCTGTCTGCACCGGTCAAGCAAGAGAACGACTGACTTATGACGCGGTTTGACCGCATCAGACTGTGGTAACCTCTTCCGCTTGACCAAGCGCCTGTCCTGCCAGGGATACAATGACTGACCCGCGTCAGAGCCACCGTGAATTCGAGGTAGATATATGTCGTATGCCTACAAGCTGAATGAAGACGTTCGCCACCAGCCCCAAGGCCCACAAGGACGTGCCGCAACTGAGCCACCGATGATTTACACCATCGTCCAGCATATGCCCATCGAGTCCGATGGACGTCTCCGATACCGCATCAAGTGCAAGTCGGAGAAAATCGAGCGAGTCGTCACGGAAGATCAGCTTTCGTATTCGCAGTGATCGCTTGATGACGGCGGGAATCCAGCGCGGATGAATTGGCTCGGTGTTGCCATGACCAACGACGGGACCGTTCTCGTTGCTTGGCGAGCCTGGATTGCGGAATGTCTGCCTGGGTCGGGAGCAGACATGAGGTCCTTCCGCCGCGGTGGCGCGCGGGCTTCCGCGATCAGCGCGAGCGCTTCGGCAACTTTGGCAGCTTGTCGGGATTGAACGGCGGCATCTGCCCGGTTCGTTCAGGTGCGGGCGCCTGCTGTTCCGTCAGAATCAGCGTACCCTGGAGGATCATTCCCGGCGCTTGCGCTGCCGTCGCCGTGTAGGTCGCCACCTTGCCCGGGCAGTTTCCCTCGATGTCCAGCGTGAGCTCATCGTCGACGCCGAACACGGTTGCGCGTCCGTCGGTATGGCGCTTCGTCGACACGGTGGCGGTGAAGCGATCGCCGTCGACCTTGCAAGAGCCGTGATAGGTCATCAGGCTGTCGCAGCCCCAGATCTGTCCGTCTGCGATATGGACGATCCCGGTCCCCTGATCGAGCGGCGTCTTGTACCAGGCGGCGTAGGTGCCGTCCTTCAACATGGGAGCAGTCTCCCCTGGTATTTCCTCGCGCATATCGACACGATCAGCGCTAACAAAGCGTTAATCGCGCGGCCCGTGCCAATCCGGGCTATTCCTGCGCAGCTCGGCCTCCAGGTCTTCAATGATGCTGTGAAGCAGACAGGCGGCAAGTGGATCGGTCACTTCGCGCTCCAAATGCCGGTACCGCGCGATCTGGAATTCCTGCTCTCTCAACTGGTGCTCTGTCATCGGACGGGCCCTCCGACGAACCGACGCAGAGACAGCCGAACAGTTTCGTTACAATTTTAGGATCATTCGCTATGGTTTCCGATCGGTAAAAACAACGCGACGCCAAGCTTCGCCGGCGGGCGGGATCATCGGAGATGTCAAAAGGTCGATACGCTGACACGCACCGCTGTCACGGCACGTCGCCGCCGCTGCGACTTCCACCGATGCTGTGCGGCTTATTGAGGAAGAACTCCCGGTTACCGAGAGCCGCCTCCGCGTACTGATCAATCGCAACCTGGATGGCCTCGATGTGCATGCGGCACCAACCCTCGAGGCAGGACAGGCGCCGCGCATGATGAAGCGCCTTCAGAAATTCCGGCGGCTCCTGCATGTCGGAGAAGTAGGTCGGCCTCTCCCCCTTCATGCTCGTGCCATCTTTCGCGGCGGAACAAGGCTGCGCTTCTCAACCCCGACGCGCGATGGCATCGGCCGACGGCGGGGAACGAACAGGCTGGCGACGACGATCGGGTCGGTGTCTCCGAGCGCGGCCCGCTCCTGAACGAGCCCGCTCATTACCGTGCGCATCTTCATGACTTCGCCTGCGACGAAGCTGCAGTCCTCGTCCCTGTTGATCTGCTCATGCATGATCGCCTCGGCCTCACGCATGCTGACGCGTAACGCCCTGATGATCCTGCGGATTTCGTTGATGCGGTTGTCCATGGCTCGCTCCCTTGGCTGGACGAGCAGCATAAGAACAAAACATGAACAATGAGTCAATCGGCTTCAGGTAGAGCAGAGCCGGCGTGACACGCCATGCCGGGCGGCGCCAACCCGGGCTTACCGAGCCAAGATCAGAACGTCACCCGCATCCCCGCATAGAACGCACGCGGCCTTGCCGGACTGAGCGAGCGCGGGTCGGTGAACTCGGCACCGCCATTGGTGAAGTTGGGCACGGCTTCGCGGTCGAAGAACTGTCCGTAGGTCGCGTAGCGCCTGTCGAAGATATTGTCGATCTTGCCGTAGAGCTGGACGTTCTTGGTTACCTGGTAGGACGTGTGCAAGTTGAACACGGTGTAGGACGGCAGCTTCGTATATTGGTTGGACTCGTCGCCGACCAGATATTGGCTGGAGACGAACAGCGCGTTGCCGCCAACCTTCCACACGTCGGTGACGGCATAGTCGATGCCGACCTTGACGCGATGGCGCGGGATCGCGGGGAGCTGGTTGCCGGGTAGCACCTGAATGGTCTCGGTGACAGTATCCCTGAACGGGCTTTCGGAACCGAGCGCGAAAGCGTCGAGATAGCGTGCGTCGACGAAAGCGTAGCTCGCCTGAAACTGAAGCGTGGGCGACTTGATGTTGACCTCAGCTTCGAGCCCCTGACGCCTGGTACGGCCGACGTTGGAGAAATAGCCGAAGCCGGTGCGGCCGACTGCGGGAACGGCGACGATGTCGTCGTAATTGGTGGCGCGGAAGCCGCCGATTTTCCAGCCGAGCGTGCCGATGTTCAGCTCCCTGCTGCCGCGCAGGCCCGCTTCCACGGTCTTGGACACGACCTGCTTCAATGGCGGATCGGAGACGAGAAACGCGGCAATCAGACAGGGACGGGCTGGATCCGAGCAGCCGAGCTCGAGCGGCGTCGGAACGCGGTTGGCCTCGGAATAGCCGGCGTAGGCCGTCAGCTCCGGCGTGATCTTGTAGGTGCCGCCGATTACCGGATTGAAGCGGGTGAAGGTGTGATCGCCGTTGAGATCGGTCCCGAGCTGATCCTCCAGCGTGATGCGCGCGACGTTGAACCGGCCGCCGCCGGTGACGGCGAAGGCGTCCGTGATATTGAACGTGTCCATTGCGTAGAGGCCGTTATATTGATTGACGGTCCGCAGCGAGACAGGGCCGGCAACGGTATCAGGTACGCCAGTCGGCCCCAGGAAGAGGCCGCCGCCGCTGACGACGTAGCTTTCTCCGATCGTGCCGATTTCGGCGGTGGCGTTATAGCGCGTGACACTGGCGTCATAGGTCGCGCCCATCACGAAGCGGTTGTCGTGGCCGAACAGCTGGTCGGTGTTGGTGGCCTGCCCCGACACGCCGAAGGTGGTCGAACGTATCGAGCTCCGGTCGATCTCGCCGAGGATGGTCCCGGACGCGAAAGGATTGGCAAGCGGCAGGCCGTTCACGCCGTTTGCCGGTGTGGCGCCGTCGCCGAAGCAAAGAAGCCCAGCGAGCCCCGGGTCAGTGCATTCCTGCGCGTCGGTCGGATTGCCGTCGACGAGCTTCTGCTCGTACCTGCGCACATGCGCGGTGCCTTCGAGCGTCCAGGTCGGCGTCGCATCGACCTTGCCCGTCAGGTTGAGATAGCCGACGCGGTTGGAAGTGGTCTGCGGGGTCGTGTAGGTCGCGCCCCAATATTTGTCGAGCAGCTCGGCGGGAACGGTGGCGTTGGCGCCGAAATCGTTCTTGGCGACGCCCATGTTGGCGTGGAATTCGCTGTCGCCCGCCTTGTAACCGACGTCGCCGTAGAAGCGCCGCACGTCCGATTGGGAGAAATTGCGGAAGCCGTTGTCGTGCAGGCCTTCGAGCGCGGCATAGACGCCGTAGTTCTTGTCGACCGTCTTACCCCATTGCGCCGAGCCCTGAATGCGGCCGAACGAGCCGCCCATGAGATCAAGCTCCGAGCCCTGATAGGTAAAACCGTCCTTCATTTGCAAATTGATCGCGCCGCCCAGCGCGTTGAGGCCGAAGGCGGGATTGTTGGTCACGAGCGTCACCGACCGGATCGCCGCGGTCGGGATCAGGTCCCAGTTGACGGCGTCGGAGAAGGCCTCGTTGATGCGAACCCCGTTCTGATACACAGCGAGGCCTTGCGGCGTGCCCGTCACCGGCGAGGCAACGAAGCCGCGGAATTCGACATCCGGCTGAAATGGATTGCCGGTAACCTCGCTGATGTTGACGCCGGCGATGTTGTCGCGAAGCGCGTCGGTGATGTTCAGCGAGCCGGTGCGCTTGATCTGGCTGGCGTCGACGGCGTTGATCGCCGAGGGGACCTTGTCGACGTCAAGACCTCCGCCGGTACCCGGCGCGGTCGGATAGACGTAGAGGCGCGTCTTGGGGCTGGCGGATGACGGCGCTCCGATGTGCGCGACCGGACGCGATGACGCGGTGCGCCGCGCCGTTGACCGCGGCGGCGCCGTCACCTCGACCGGCGGCAGGTTCTGGACGTTGGTTTCCTCGTCCTGCGCGGCCCCCGCGGGGATCGCGAAGACGGAGAGCAGCCCGGTCGAAACCAAGGCGATCAACAAACGACGATTGAACCCAAGAGGCTTGAACCCAATAGGCTTGAACCGAAAACGCTTGAACCAAACACGATCGCCCATCCCAGCCTTCCCATCCGTGACCACCGACTGTTTTGATCTTCCCCCGGTTGGTCGAGACGAGTGTAATCGGCAGGAATGCGTGCGCCAGCCACAAAAGGTCGGGCCGTATCGCACCAATTTTCCCGACCAAATCGGGAATTTTTCCCGACGCGATCAGGCCGCTGCTGTCGGGACCAGGGCCTCTACGGTCAGACCACCGTCACCCGAGACGACGTTGAGCGTGCCGCCCAGCGCGAGAATCCGCTCGCGCATGCCGACGAGCCCGAAGCCGAGCTTTTGGCCGGGCTCCATGCCGCGGCCATTGTCGCTGACCCGCACCCGGGCACAGCTGCGGCCGTCGCTTGCCGCCTCCGCCACCGGCTCGATGACGACGTTAACCGAGGTCGCGCCGGCGTGGCGGAACACGTTGGTGAGCGCCTCCTGCACGATGCGGTAGATGGTGAGGTCGGCGGTCTCCCCGGTGACGCCAAGCGCCGGCGAGATCACGGTCTCGATGGTGACATCGGGATGCGACTCCCGCCACAGCCGCGACAGCGATTCCAGCGCCTGGCGCAGGCCGAACTCGGCCAGGCCGACTGGCCGGAGGCGCTCCAGCACGCGGCGATTGAACTGCTGAAGCGCGTTGATCTGCTCCAGCATGGCACTGCCGTGTTTTCGCACGGCCTCCGCATTCGGGGCGCGTCCGTCCGCCTGCTTCGCCAGCGCGCTGGCATGCGCGCGTAGCGAGAACAAGTATGGCCCGAACTCGTCATGGAGCTCGCGCGCGATCTCCTTGCGCTCGACGTCCTGGAGCGACACCGTTCGCTCGGCGAGGCGCCGCTTGTCCTCGATGGCGTCACTGAGCGTTGCCGCAAGATGGTTGAGCTTGGTGCAGATCGCGGCGAGTTCCGGCGCGCCGCCCGGCGCGACGCGCGCCTGATAACGCCCGTCTTCGAGCTCGGCCATCACGTCCGCAAGGGATTGGAGCGGCGCCAATGCCCGGCCGATCACATTCATCATCACCAGGAATAGCGCCAGCGCGATCACCGAGCCGACCTCGAGCTGGGTCACGATGGCGTCCCAGATCTCGGCGATCTCGTCATCGGGATGGGAGGTGATCAGCAGCGAACCCGGCTTGCCATGGATCGAGACGGGCACGCTCACCGCGGTCTGCTCGGGATGAACCAGGCTGACGAACCAGGCCGGCGGCGCGCGGGTGTCGTCATCGGCGTCGGTCCGGGGCTGCGTCAGCGGACGGCCGGCTTCGTCCCGAAGCGCGATGCTGACATGGCGCAGGCGGCTGAGGTCGCGTGCGATCTGGTTCAGCCTGGCATCCGGATCGGGCGCCTCGTTGAGATCCGCAACGATCATCTCGATGAATTCGCGCGCGAGCCGGATCACGCTCTGGTCCTCGGCCTGCACGCGCGGCCCGGCTTCCGCGACCTGGCGGCCGATATTCACGGCGAGTCCCAGCGCCAGCAGCAGCGCCAGCAGCAGGTTGATGCGCCCGCGCAAGGATAGATTTTGCCACATTGGTATCGCCCGTGCCCCCGCGAAGGATTGGCCTGCCCCTTGTCCGATAACGTTGACAGAGGCGAAGCGCCCGATATCTAATCGAAAGCGTACAGCAATCCCGGCCGGGCGCGAAACAGGCCAAGACGCTGTCGCGAGGAACGCCTATGCGCATTTTGATCGTCGACGATCATCCCATCGTCGCCTCCGGCTGCCGTGCCGTGCTGGCGGACGAGGGCGAGATCGAGATTTTGGAGGCCGCCGACGCCGAAGACGGCGAGTGCGTCTTCATCGTCGAGCGCCCCGACCTCTCGATCATCGACATCAACCTGCCGACCGTGTCCGGCTTCGAGCTCGCGCGCCGCATCCTCGAGCGCGCGCCCGAGGCCCGGATCATCATGTTCAGCATGAACGACGACCCTGCTTTTGCCGCGCGGGCGATCGAGTGCGGCGCCAAGGGCTATGTCTCCAAGACCGGTGACCCCGACGATCTCGTCGAGGCGATTCGCACCGTCGGCGGCGGCGGCACCTATCTGCCGAGCGCGATCGCGCGCAGCATCGCCTTTGCGGGACCCGCGCTGGCGCAAAGCCCGCTGTCGAAGCTGAACGCGCGCGAGATGGAGATTTTGCGGCTGCTCAGCGCCGGAAAGAGCCTATCCGAGATCGCCTGGCTGGTGCAGTCGTCCTACAAGACTGTCGCCAACACCTCGTCCATCATGCGCCAGAAGCTCGGGGTGAAAACCTCTGTCGAGCTGGTGCGGCTGGCGATCGACAGCGGCGTGGCCTGACGGCCGCCGCGAATTCGGTCACACAAGCGTTGCAATCCTGATGTGGTTTGATGCCACGGAGCATAACGGCATGACGATCCAGACTGTCTCGACCAATACATCCTATGGCGGCGTGCAGGGCGTGTATCGCCATGCCAGCCAGGCGACCGGAACCGACATGACGTTCTCGGTCTATGTTCCCCCGCACGCACAGGGCGCCCAGCTGCCTGTGGTCTGGTATCTCTCCGGCCTCACCTGCACGCACGCCAACGTCACCGAGAAGGGCGAATTCCGCAAAGCCTGCGCCGAGCTCGGCTTGATCTTCGTCGCGCCCGACACCAGCCCGCGAGGCCCCGACGTGCCCGGCGATGCCAATAATGCCTATGATTTCGGTCTTGGCGCCGGCTTCTATGTCGACGCGACGGAAGCGCCGTTTTCACGCAATTATCGCATGTGGAGCTACGTCACCGACGAACTGCCGAAACTCGTGGCGGAAAATTTTCCGGTCGATGCGAAGCGCCAATCGGTGATGGGCCATTCGATGGGCGGCCATGGCGCGCTGACGGTCGCGCTGCGCAACCCGCACCGTTTTCGCGCGGCCAGCGCCTTTGCGCCGATCGTGGCGCCGTCGCTCGTGCCCTGGGGCATCAAGGCGTTGACCGGCTATCTCGGGCCGAACAAGGACATTTGGCGCAGCCACGACACGGTGGCGCTGATCGAGGACGGCGCGAAGTTTTCAGGCTTCCTCGTCGACGTCGGCGAGGCCGATAACTTTTTGAAAGAGCAGCTTCGTCCTGAATTGCTGCAGGCGGCCTGTGCCAAGGCCAACATTCCGCTGACGCTGCGGCGGCAGGCGGGATACGACCACAGCTATTATTTCATCTCGACCTTCATGGGCGATCACCTGCACTGGCATGCGGAGCGATTGAAGGGGTAAATATCTCCCTCACGGCTTGCCGTAGTTCGGCGCCAGCAAGCGGTTGCGGATCAGATAGCTCATCGTGCGCGTCCAGGATTCATCCGTGTTGCCGCGCATGTCGGCGCTCGCGGCCGTGATCATGTTTCCGGTCTTCACGTCGCGCAGGTAGATGTTCAGATTGATGATCAGGTTCGAGACCTTCTGCACCATGCCGGTGATTTCCAAATCGGCACCCAGCTGCCCGGCAAGCTTGAGGTCGCAGCCGCCGCAGGCCTGCAGATTGGCGTGACGGGCCGCGTCCCGGACCGGCGCGATATCGAGCAGCTGGAACCTGCCTGACTCAACCAGTGCCTTGCGCAACTGCTCGCTGATGAGGTCGAGCCGCGCTTCCTCGGGCTTGGAGCCGTAGAACTCGCCAGGCAGGCTGGTGTCGATCAGTTCGAAATCGAACACCGCGAGTTTCGGCGGGTCGGCGAATGCGGCCGAGCCCGTCAACAGCAAAGCGGCGAAACATATCAGCGCTCGCATGATCGTGATTCCCGGCGTGGCGGCGTGAGGACGAAATGCGGGGTTGCATGCCCTGACAAATCGGTCATGCTTTAGCAGAGACAATTCTCCATCGGCGGTCAAGCCGGGGAGAACATCTGGAGGAAACATGATCCGATGGTTGGTCGGCCTGATCGGCCTGGGTTTTGCTGCGACGAGTGCGCTCGCAGCCGACCCTGTCATGATCGGCGTCGGCTATCTCGGAATCGCCGGCACCAGATCAACGCTGTCGCTGGTCGAGCAGCCCGTGGAGAATGACGGCGTCGCCGGCGCACGCCTGGCCATCGAGGACAACAACACCACCGGCAAATTCCTCAACCAGCGATTTGCGCTGGAGGAGCGTCGTATCAAGGAGGGCGAAGATGCCGTGCAGGCCGCGACAGAGCTCGCCGCACGCAACGGCTTCATCATCGCCGACCTGCCGGCCGACACGCTGCTGAAGGTCGCCGACGCCCTGCGCGAGCGCGGCACGTTGCTGTTCAACGCCGGCGCGATCGACGAGCGGCTGCGCGAGGCCGATTGCCGTGCCAACGTCATCCACACCGCGCCGACGCGCGCAATGCTGGCCGATGCGCTCGGTCAGTATCTAATGTGGAAGCAATGGAAGCGCTGGCTGCTCGTGGTTGGCTCGCATGACGAGGACAGACTGTTCGCCGATGCGCTCCGGCGCACCGCGACGCGGTTCGGCGCCAAGATCGTGCAGGAGCGCAGCTTCGAAGACAAAGGCGGCGCGCGCCGCACGGACTCCGGCGTGACGCTGATCCAGCGGCAGATGCCGGTGTTCACGCAACAAGCTCCGGCCTATGATGTACTGGTCGCCGCTGACGAGAGCGAGGTGTTCGGCGCCTACCTGCCCTATCGCACCTGGGATCCACGGCCTGTCGCGGGCTCGGCCGGCCTCGTGCCGCGGAGCTGGGACGCTGCGCAGGACCAGTGGGGCGCGATCCAGATGCAGAACCGCTTCGTCAAGCTCAACGCGCGGCGGATGACTGCGCTCGACATGCAGGCGTGGACCGCCGTGCGCATGATCGGAGAGGCCACGTCGCGCACCAATTCCGGCGACGTCAAGAAGGTCACCGATTTCATCAAGGGCCCGGAGTTCTCGGTCGCCGCCTTCAAGGGCACGAAGCTGACCTTGCGCGACTGGAACCTGCAGCTGCGCCAGCCGATCCTGCTGGTCGATGGCCGCATGGTGGTGTCGGTGTCGCCGCAAGAAGGTTTCCTGCACCAGGTCTCCGAGCTCGACACGCTCGGCTATGACCGCCCGGAGAGCAAATGCAAGCTGAAGTGAGGAAGAAGATGTTGCGCTTGTGGCGCGTTGGATTGCTGTCCGGACTAGCGCTGGCGGCGGCGCCGGCGCATGCGTTCATCGCCTATGTCTCGAACGAGAAGAGCAACACGGTGTCGGTGATCGATACCGATAGCTGGACGGTGACCAAAACCATCAAGGTCGGCCAGCGCCCGCGCGGCATCGACTTCACGCGCGACGGCAAGTTCGTGATGGTCGCGGTCGGCGACGACGACACCATCCAGATGATCGACGCGAAGACGCAAACCGTGGTGGACAGCCTGCCCTCCGGGCCCGACCCTGAATTGTTCGCCCAGGATGCCGCCGGCAAGGTCCTCTATGTCGCCAACGAGAACGACAACACAGTGACCGTGATCGACCTCGAGAAGCGCGCCCGCCTTGGCGACATCCAGGTCGGTGTCGAGCCCGAGGGCATGACCATCAGCCCGGACGGCAAGACGCTGATCAACACGTCCGAGACCACCAACATGGCGCATTTCATCGACACGTCGTCGCGCCAGATCGTCGCCAACGTGCTGGTCGACGCGCGGCCGCGCTTTGCCGAATTCAAGCACGACGCTTCCGAATTGTGGGTGTCCTCGGAGATCGGCGGCACCGTCTCGATCATCGACCCCGGAAAGCACGAGGTGACCGGCAAGATCAATTTCGAGATTCCGGGGTTGAGGAAAGAGGCGATCCAGCCCGTTGGCATCGGCATGACCCGGGACGACAAGACCGCCTTCATCGCGCTCGGTCCCGCCAATCGCGTCGCCGTGGTCGATACCGCCTCGCGCAAGGTGACGAAATATCTGCTGGTGGGACAGCGGGTCTGGCACATGGCATTCACGCCGGACGAAAAATTTCTGCTCACCACCAATGGCGTCTCGAACGACGTCTCCGTCATCGACGTCGCCGCGCAAAAGGTGATCAAGACCATTCAAGTGGGCGAACTGCCCTGGGGTATCACGATCGCGCCATGACCATCCCTGTTCCCATCGCCGAACAACGCGAAACACCAAGGCCCGATCCGGCGACCGTGCCCGCGCTATCGATCGACGACGTCAGCCACGCCTATGGACCGCGCCGCGCGCTGATGGACGTGTCCTTCAACGTGCAGCCCGCGAGCTTCACGGCCCTGCTTGGCCTCAACGGGGCGGGCAAGAGCACGCTGTTCTCGCTGATCACGCGCCTGTTCGGCATCCAGTCCGGCCGCGTCGGCATTTTCGGCCATGACATCAGCAAGAGTCCCGGCGAAGCGCTGCGGTTGCTCGGCGTCGTGTTCCAGCCGCGCACGCTCGATCTCGACCTGTCGCTGACGCAAAACCTGCTCTATCACGCCGCACTCCACGGCATCAGCCGCCGCGAAGCCGGCGCTCGAGCCGCCGAGCTGCTCGATCGCATCGGGCTTACCGAGCGCGCCGGCAGCAAGGTGCGCGATCTCTCGGGCGGGCAGATGCGGCGGCTGGAGATCGCCCGGGCGCTGCTGCACCGGCCGCGCCTGCTCTTGCTGGACGAGCCGACCGTCGGCCTCGACGTCAAGGCGCGCGCCGACATCATCAGCCATGTGCGCCAGCTCGTGAGCGAGCAAGGCATCGGCGTACTCTGGGCCACGCATCTGTTCGACGAAATCATGGCCGGTGACGATCTCGTGGTGCTGCATCAGGGCAAGGTGCTGGCGCAGGGACCGATGAGCCGCGTCGTCGCGGAAGCCGGCGCGCAGGACGTCAACACCGCCTTCATGCGCCTGACCGGCGCGCAGACCCTGCCGGGCGGCGGCGCATGAGCAGCATCACCACGCGCGAGGCGCAGCGCGGCTTCTCGGCCGCCGAATACATGACCTGCCTCACGGGCATTGTCTGGCGCGAGGGACTGCGCTTCCTGCACCAGCGCGAGCGGTTCGTCTCGGCGCTGGTGCGGCCGCTGGTCTGGCTGTTCATCTTCGCCGCCGGTTTCCGCCAAGTGCTCGGCATCTCCATCATCCCGCCCTACGAGACCTACATCCTCTACGAGGTGTTCATCGCGCCGGGGCTGATGGCCATGATCCAGCTCTTCAACGGCATGCAGTCCTCGCTCTCGATGGTCTATGACCGTGAGATGGGGAACATGCGCACGCTGCTGGTGAGCCCACTGCCGCGCGGCTACCTGTTGTTCTGCAAGCTGCTCGCGGGCACCGCGGTGTCGCTGCTCCAGGTCTATGCGTTCCTGCTGATCGCCTGGTTCTGGGACATCACCCCTCCTCTGTCAGGCTATCTCACCGTGCTGCCGGCACTGATCCTGTCCGGACTGATGCTGGGCTCGCTCGGCATGCTGATCTCCTCCGGCATCAAGCAGCTGGAGAACTTTGCCGGCGTGATGAATTTTGTCATTTTCCCGATGTTCTTCGCTTCATCGGCACTCTACCCGCTCTGGCGGGTGCAGGAGGGCAGCCCATATCTCTACTATGTTTGCGAGGCCAATCCGTTCACCCATGCGGTCGAGCTGATCCGCTTCGCGCTGTACGGACAGATCAACTGGATCTCGCTGGCGGTGGTCGCGACCTGCACAATCGTCTTCATGATCGGCGCGATTCTGGCCTATGATCCCTCGCGCGGGCTGGCGCGACGGGGGCCTGCGGGAGGCGAAGGATGACGGTTCGGGTTCTGGCCATGGCCGCTCTGATGCTCGCAGCCGCGAGCACGGCGGCACGCGCGGCCGATCCGCGCTATCCGGATTGGCCCTGCACTCAGGCCAAAGTGCCGGAAATTTCGCTCGCCGCCGTATGGGCTGGTCCTCCGCTCGACGACGTGCAGAACAAATGGAAGGACGACGCCAAGGTCAGCGCGCTGGTCGCCAAACTGTCGGCACGCAAGACGCCGCTGGACGAGGGCGAGAAGTTGGTGAAGGAGTTTTTGGCGGGCTCCGCGGCCGACAAGACCACGAACGCAAAACTGCTGTTCGCAGGCCTGTTCGACACGCTCAACGCTCAGCGCTCGCAGGTCATGAGCGGGCTGGAACGCGTCAGCCGCAAGCAGCGCGAAGCCGCCGACAAGATCCGCGAGGAGAGCGTCCAGCTTCAGGCGCTCCAAGGCGCCACGCCGCGCGACGAGGCTAAGGTCGATGCGCTCAGCAACGAGCTGATCTGGAAGACTCGCATTTTCGAGGACCGCCACAAGGTGGTGCGATTCGTCTGCGAGGTTCCCACCACCATCGACCAGCGGCTGTTTGCGCTTGGACGCGTGATCCAGCAGGAAATGGAATAGAGTCAGCCTCATTGACCGCTTGCGGCCGGTTCCCGCGCCTCCATGGCGATCATTAACCTGCCGCCGTGCTATATGCCGGAACCAAATCGGTCTAGGATGTCTTGTCGACGGGTAATCCAAGGCATCGGGAGGCCTCGATGGGAACCACGAAATTCATCCTCGCAGGCGCTGCAGCCATCAGCATGCTCGCAAGCAGCGCATTCGCTGACGATCTGACCGGAATGGTCACCCGGATAGATCGGCTCAACAGCACGATTTTGATCCAGCAGACGCAGAAGGGCACAGTCGGCGGCAGCGCAGGTGGCGCCGGCGCGCTCCAGGAGTATAAGGCCAAGGATGCCGCGATGCTCGACGCCGTCCACGCCGGCGACAGGGTGAGCTACTCTGCGACCGACAATAACGGGACGGGCACGCTGACGAAGTTGCAGAAGCAGTAAGCTTTTCCTCGCCTCTTCCCACGTGCGACAGGGCGTCATGGCCGGGCTTGTCCCGGCCATCCACGCACAGCCACGAGGCACCAAGATCGTGGATGCCCGGGACAAGCCCAGGCATGACGATCTCTTGCCTACTGCTCCGGCCGCGGCTCGGGCTGCGCCTCCGCGGTCGGAAGCTTTGCACGCTCCCAGCCGTCGGTGCCATCGGGATACCAGGCGATGTTGGAGTAGCCATACGCGTGCGCGCGCTTGGCGGCGTTCCAGGACATCCAGCAATCGGCCAGGCAATAGATCACGAGCAGCGCGGTCTTATCGCCGTGTGATGCACGCGCCAGGCCGCGCTGGAAATAGTCGTCCATGGCGGGCGGCAGCGTGCCGTAGCCGGTATCCGGCAGCCAGATGCTGCCCGGAATATTTTTGCGCGGCGCCTCGCGCCAAACGGTAACCGCGGGAAGGTTCTTCGGCTTCGGCGCGCGCGGCAGCACGTCGATGAAGGCGCCGCTCTTCGCGTGCCAGATCGCCTCGGCTTCTGACGTCGACAGCACGCGCGCGCCGCCGAGCGTCGCCGGCACGGGCGCGCGGTAGTTGTCGGTGCGATAGCCCTCGGGCTCGAACGGCTCCTGCTGCTGCGCAACGACCTGCGCCACCAGCACGGCGGCGACCAGCCCGGCGGCAAGGTGCCGCCTCATGGCGTCTGCCTCATGGTGCCTTCTTGGCCGTCTCCGCGCCGAGCGGCCGATCGTTCTCGTCCAGCAGCGGCACGCCGAAGTCGAGCAGGATCTTGTTGATCTCGCCCTGGTTCTCCTGGATCAACTTGTTGAGCTGCCGCTTCCAGTTCTGGTCGGCGCCACGCACGCCCATGCCGATGCGATAGACCAGTTTTGGCCCGGTGGTTTCCTTCACCAGCGGCGTGACATGAAGCGAGCCCGCCTTCTTCGCGTAGAACCCTGCCATCGGTCCCCACAGCACGCCGGCGTCGATCTTGCCCGCCGTGAGATCATCGATCATTGCCTGCGCCGAATTGTCGTAGCGCGTGTCGATCATCAGCGGATAGGGCTTTGCATCACCCATCAGTCCCGCCATGGCCATGTTGGTCGCAGGCGGCGTGCCGGCGACGATGCCGACATGCTTGCCCTTCAGCCTGGCATCCTCGAGCGTGTCGACCTCCTCCAGCCCGCTGCCTGTTTTCGCGACCAAGGCATAGCTCGTGCGGTAATAGGGATTGGTGCCTTGCACGAGGTCGTCGCCTTGGGGAAAACCCATGATGACGTCGCAGCGATGCGAGCCGAGCGTCATGCGCACGAAGCCGGTGGCTTGCGGAAAAAAGACATAGTCGAGCTTCTTCTGGAGCTTGTCCGCAAACAGCTCGGCAAGCTTGTTCTCGAACCCCTCGCCCTTCTCATTCGAGAACGGCAGATTGCGCGGGTCGGAACAGACGCGCAGCACCTTGGGGTCGACCAACTCGAACGAGAGGTCACCCGTCTCGTTGGTCTGCGCTATGGCGACGTCGCCGAACGCGCAAGACGCAACCAGGATACTCAGTGAAAGCAACCAGCGACGATGTCGTCCGGCCTCCGTCATCGCGCTTCCTCCTAGGCTTGTTTGAATGCTAGCCATGCAACGCATGACGCGCCATGTTTTGCCAGACTTTGTGCTGGCTTTCTTTGTTGCAGTGCAATGCGCGCAACCTTTGAACTGAGGCTGAAAAGTGTCTCGCATCGCTCTCGTGATCGCAGCCTTGTCCCTGGTAACAGCGACGCTAGCATGCGCCGCAGCGGCCGAATTGCCTGTGAGCGAAGTCGCGCCGGGAATCTTCGTACACTCCGGGACCATCGCCCTGATGACCCGCGAGAACGAGGGCGACATCGCCAATGTCGGCTTCATCGTGGGCGAAGATGCGGTGGCCGTGATTGATACCGGCGGTAGCGTTCGCGAGGGCGAGGCGCTGCTGGCGGCGGTGCGGGCCCGCACCAGCAAGCCGATCCGCTACGTCATCAATACCCACGGCCATCCCGACCATGTTTTCGGCAATGCGGCTTTCGTCGCCGGGGACACCATTTTCGTCGGTCACAGCCGACTGCCGCGGGCGCTCGCTGCCCGCGGGCCGTACTATCTCGACAATTTTAGGCGCATCATGGGCGACGAATTGATATCTCCCGTGAAAATCGTGCCGCCCACAATGCTCGTCACGGACACCCTGATGCTCGATCTCGGTGCGCGCCGCCTGACCCTGCGGGCCTGGCCGGCCGGGCACAGCGACAATGACCTGACCGTGTTCGATGAGATGACGAAGACGCTGTTCACTGGCGACCTCATCTTCCTCCGCCATATTCCGGTGATGGACGGCAGCATTCGCGGCTGGCTTCGCATCCTCGCGGAACTCGAGAGCATTCCGGCGCAGCGCGTCGTTCCCGGTCACGGACCTGTGAGTGAATGGCCTGCCGCGCTGACCGATGAACGGCGCTATCTGACGGCACTGCTGGCGGACATCCGGGCGTCGAACAAGAAGGGCGAACCGATCCGAACCGCTGCAGACAAGGCCGCCGCCTCGGAACGGCCGCACTGGGAGCTGTTCGACGACTACAACGCCCGCAACGCAACCGCAGCATTTTCGGAAATTGAATGGGAGTAGCGGACGCGCTACGATGCGTGAAACGTTGCTTCGTCCGCGGGACCATGACCATGACGGGATGCACGCGCCGACTGCCTCTGATCGCCCTGCTCCTCGGCATTGCATTCGCCGTGCCGGCGCAGGCGGAAGAGGCTTACGATCCCTGGCCGGGCCTGGTGCAGGACATCTTCAGCAACCGTCCGATGAATGACGGCGGCAATGTCATTGGAATCGAGATGCCGTATCGTGCCGAAGACGCGGCCATCGTGCCGGTGACCCTGCGCAGCAAGCTCTCGCCCGGCGATGCCCGCCGCATCCGTTCGATCACGCTGGTGATCGATCGTAATCCCGCGCCGATGGCGGCGAAGTTCGAGCTCGGACCGGATGCCAACGTCACTGAAATCTCGACCCGCGTGCGCGTCAACAATTACACCGACGTTCATGCGGTGGCCGAGCTCAGCGATGGCCAGCTCTATGTGTCGAAAGTCTATGTGAAGGCCTCCGGCGGCTGCTCGGCACCAGCAGGGAAGAATGCCGAGGAGGCCCAGAACCGGCTCGGCCAGATGCGCTACCGCCAATTCGCGCGCGAGGAGGCCCCGGCGAGCCGCATGCGGGAAGCGCAGATCATGATCGGCCATCCCAACAATTCCGGCCTGCAGATGGACCAGGTCACACAGCTCTACATTCCCGCCTTCTTCATCAACCAGCTCAAGCTGACGCAGGACGACAGCCCCGTGCTGTCGATGGAAGGCGGCATCTCGATCTCGGAAGATCCAAATCTGCGCTTCACCTATGTATCCAACGGCGCCAAGCGTTTTCGCGCGGAAGCCAAGGACACGGACGGACACGTGTTCCGGAACGAGTGGGACGTGGAGAAGCCGGGGACGTGAGGCTCCCGGTCGTCATGGCCGGGCTTGTCCCGGCCATCCACGATCTTAGGTGCCGCCAAGACGTGGATGCCCGGGGACAAGCCCGGGCATGACGAATACGGTGGTCGTACAACCAAGCGGTCAGAAACACCTCACCTCGGCTTCCGCCTGGGCACGCCTCAAATCATTCACGGCCGAGTTCGCCTGCTCCGAGGTCCGGAACTGGACGCCGAGATTGCCGCGGACCTGGGACATGCTGAGCGCGGTTTCTGCGGTAACGTAGCGCTCATAGGACACGATCGAGGCCACCACGTCGATCGAGCAGGAACATTGTTCGATCGCCTGCCGGCTCTCGCCATTCGCCTTCATGCAGCCATAGACATACTCGGCACGCGCCGACGTCGGATAATCATTGGCCTGTTCAGCCTGCGCGGCGAGCGCGGTCGCAGCCCACACCGCCAATGCGGCGACAATCGGTCGTAGCTGTCCGGCCAGATTCATGAGCGTCCTCCCGCTGGTTGCGACGGAAGCTATGCTATGCGTATTGTCCTGAAAAGCACTTCTGTCAGAGGAAACGGCTCACAAGGTGATGAGAACATTTGGTGGATCATTGGCGCTCGCGGTGGCGCTGACGCTAACCGGGCCCGGCCGCGCCGCGGATACGATTCGCCTTGCGGTGCAGAAGACCGGAACATTCTCCTGGGAGCTGGCCGCGATCCGCGCCAACGGCCTCGACAAGGAGGCCGACCTGTCGCTCGACGTCGCCGAGCTTGCGAGCCCCGAGGCCGGCAAGATCGCGCTGCGCGCCGGCAATGCCGACATCATCCTGTCCGACTGGCTGTGGGTGTCTCGCGAGCGCACGCTTGGCGCCAAGCTGACATTCTATCCCTATTCCAGCGCGCTCGGCGCGGTGATGGTGCCGGCCTCCTCGCCGATCAAGTCGCTCGCCGATTTAAAGGGCCGCAAGCTCGCCGTCGGCGGCGGTCCCATCGACAAGAGCTGGCTGCTGCTCCAGGCGCGCATGAAGCAGGACGGCATCGACCTGAAATCGGAGGCGACCATCGTCTATGGTGCTCCGCCTCTGCTCGCCGCCAAGGCGCTCGACGGCGAGATGGATGCGAGCCTCAATTTCTGGAATTTCTGCGCACAGCTGGAGGCCAAGGGTTTTAGACGCCTTGCCGGTATCGAGGACATATTGCCGAAACTCGGCGCCAAGGGCGCGGTCTCCGCAGTCGGCTATGTCTTCGACGAAACCTGGGCGGCAAGTCATCGCGATGCGGTGGCGCGCTTCATCGCGATGACCCGCAAGGCCAAGCAGCTGCTGGTGACCTCCGATGCCGCCTGGGACAAGATCGCACCGCTCACCGGCACGAGCGATGCCACCCTGCTCAAGACTTATCGCGAGCGCTATCGCGACGGCATTCCGCGCCGGAGCATCGATGACGAAGAAAAGGACGCGCGCGTGCTCTACCGCGTGCTGGCCGAAACCGGCGGCCGCGACCTCGTCGGCCCGGCCGCCGAGCTCGATCCCGGCACGTTCTATCACGCAGTTGCCGGAGACTGAGGTGCTGCGTCTTCTGTCGTTTGCCCTGTTGCTCGCGATCTGGTGGATTGCCGCCCTCTTCGTCGGCGCCGCAAAGCTGCCCTCCCCGCCCGCCGTGCTCGACGTCGTCATCGCGGAAGCATCGAGCGGCGCCCTGTTCCTGCATCTCGGCGCCACGCTCGCCCGCGTAAGCCTCGCCTTCGTGCTGGCGATGTCACTCGGCAGCGCCATCGGCTATCTGATGGGACGGGTGAAGCTTGCCGACCGGCTCGGCGATCCCTGGCTGATCCTGCTCCTGAACCTGCCCGCGCTGGTCGTGATCGTGCTGGCCTATATTTGGGCCGGGCTCACCGAAGCCGCAGCGATCGCGGCGATCGCCATCAACAAGCTGCCGACCGCCATCGTCACCCTGCGCGAGGGCGCGCGCGCGCTCGACCGCTCGCTCGACGAGATGGCGAGCGTGTTCGCGATGCCGCGCTGGCGCGCCTTCCGCCACGTCCTGCTGCCGCAACTGGCGCCCTATATCGCAGCCTCAGCCCGCTCCGGATTGTCGCTGGTGTGGAAGATCGTGCTGGTCGCCGAACTCCTGGGGCGACCCAACGGCGTCGGCTTCGAGATCGGCGTCGCCTTCCAGCTGTTCGACACGCCGCGGCTGCTGGCCTATTCGCTAACCTTCGCCGCCGTCGTGCTCGTGATCGAGACCGCGCTGGTGCAACCGTTCGAAGCCCGCGCAACACGATGGCGCCCCCGTGCGGCTTGAGGTCGATATCACAGGCAAGAGGTTCAAGAGTGCCGCGGGCGGGACGCAGGAGGTGCTCGCGCCGGTCAGCTTCGCGCTTCAATCCGGCGAGGTCGGCGTGCTGATCGGACCGTCCGGCTGCGGCAAGAGCACGATGCTGCGCATTATCCTCGGCCTCGACCGCGATTTCGAGGGACGCGTCTCGCGCCCGCCGGAAGCGCGGATCGGCATGGTTTTCCAGGAGCCGCGGCTGCTGCCATGGCGCTCGGTCGAGCAGAATGTGCGGCTTGCGGCACCCGATGTCACCGACGCCAAGCTCGCCGAGCTGTTCAGGATCCTGGAGCTGGACGCGCATCGCAGTCATTTTCCAGGCGAGCTGTCGCTTGGCCTCGCCCGGCGCGTCGCGCTCGCTCGCGCCTTTGCCGTCGAGCCTGACCTGCTCGTGCTCGACGAGCCCCTCGCCTCGCTCGACGACGCACTCGCCGGCCGTTTGCGCGACGAGATCGCGACGCTGGTGGCGCGCCGTCCGGTGATGACGTTGCTCGTCACCCACAGCCTGGATGACGCGATCCGGCTCGGCGACCGCCTGTTCTTGCTGTCGCCGCGACCGGCGCGCATCGTGCGCGAGGTGCCGATTGCCGTCCCGCGCGCGGAGCGCAGCGAGGCCGAACTCGGCAAGATCAGGGCCGAGCTCGCGGCGTTGCAGCTTGAATCGCAATGAGAACTCATGGTCAATTGGACCAACGACGTCTTCGCGGGAGGGTCATCATGCGGCGTACGCTGATTGCGATCGGCATCCTGTTGGTTGCGATGCCGGGCGCGGCGCTCGCCCAGGCCAAGGGCAAGGGTATCCGGCTCTGGAATCTGACGACGGAGACGATCTCCGGCTTCCAGCTCTCCCCGGCCGGGAAGACCGAGTGGGGGCCGAACCAGTGCCTGAACGACAAAGACAAGGAGGTCGACCACGACGAGCGGCTGCGCATCACCGGCGTCGAGCCCGGCCGCTACGACGCCAGGGTCAGCTATCCCAATGCGCGGCAATGCATCGTGCGCGACATCGAGATCAAGGCGGATGCGGTGTTCTCGATCGCCGACAAGGATCTGAAGGACTGCACGAAATAACGCCGGCGACTCACGCTTTGTCGTTCGGGTGAGGATATTCGCAGCGCCACCGCACTGCCTGCCACTTCGGATGGTCGCCAACCCATTGCGCGATATAGGGCGGGGCAGCCATCGCGCATTGCGTCGGCGACCCCGCATAGTTGAACACCAGATGCTGCTCCTCGCAGGTCGCAGGCGAGAGCAACGCACACACAGTCACCACCAGGTCGATCGGGTTCATGCCGGGATCCTCGCAGAGGCGATGAAGTTAGCACAAAAGATTACGTTCCGATGAGCGGGAAGTTTCAATCCGGCCGCCCGAAATAAAGCGGGAATTGCCTGTCAACTCTCCCCGAGCGCTAGAAATTAACTCCAAAGACCAGCCTTGCCTGGTGGCGCTCGAAATTGACGAGGTCGAGATTGCCGCCCGATCCGGCCGGCCGGCCCCATGCCTGCATGCTCCAGCTCATGGTCAGGCGCGAGCGCTCGGAAAGCTGGAAATAAGCGGTCGGACCGACGAAAAGCGCCTGTCCTGCGAACTCGCCGAGGCCGATGCCTTCGTACTGCCGGAAGTAGCGCACCTCGCCGCCGAGCAGCACATCGGGCCGCACGCGCACCAGGCCGGCGAAGGCCGCGCCGATGGTCGAACTCTTTTCGGAGAGTCCCGCCATCTCGAAACGCGCCCATTCGGGTTGATAGATCAGGTTGAGCGCCCCGATGGCGAAGTTCGGGATCAGCTCGCGATCGAAGGCGAGCGTGAAATCGGTACCGTACATCCGCCCTTTTGCTCCAGAAGTCTCGTCGATGCGGTCGCCATGGAGTTCGGCGGCGACGGTCAACCCGAATGGCGCGCGCTCGCGATCGAGCAGGCGATAGCGCAGGTCGAGCGAGGCGCCCTGGAAATTGAACTGGCGGCGGTCGCCGAGATCGGGAACGCCGGTGATGTCGTGCAGCGTGGCAGTGCCGCCGACCTCGATGCGAAAGTTCGGCAGCGGCACGATCTCGATCTCGACCTCCTGCGAGAGGGCGCGATAGGTCCCGCCTCCTTTGCCGAATCGGCCTGTCGTCTGAGTCTGGAATTCGCGCTCGCCGGGATTGCCGACATCGGTACCGATCATGAAGCCGAAGATGTGTTCGGTATCGAAGCCCTCTTCGGCGCGGACGCATGCCGGCGCGAGCGCGACGGTGCAGGCGGCTATGGTCCAGAATGTAAGGGCTCTCGCGCGCATCCCCGACACTACCACGGCTTCGACGGTGGTTGCCATCGAAGCCGCGGCAGGTCGTCAGTCTTACTTGTGGTCTTACTTGCGCAAAGCGCAGGCGTACATGTTGATTTCCATGCCGACCGGCACTTCCACGATCTTCGGAGCTTTCCAGGCCATTCGGGGACTCCCAAGGGATTGAGCGCGACATCGCGCCGGCGAAAACCTAGGGCTGCGTCAGCCACAGCGCAAGTCTGGAATCGCACCGTTGACACAGCGAACTGTCGCATCGCGCTTGCAAATTTCTCTCTCGGGCAACTCGCCTTCGCTCCCAGTCAAGCGGCGCGGTTCTCACCGCAACAAGCGCAGCAGCGCGCGACCGGCGCGCGAGTTCAGCTCCTTCGCATCCAGCGTTCCATCCTTGTCGGGATTCGCCGCGTTGAAGCGCTGCTCCACCACCGAGAGATATTCGTCGAGCGTGAGAGTCCCGTCGCGATCGGGATCGGCGGCGGCGAGTTCTTTCGCTGTTAACCGTCCGCGCAATTCGCGGGCGTCGAGCGTGCCGTCGTGATCGGGATCGAGCTTGGCGAACAACGCCGCCGCCGCCTTCTTCACCTCGGCAAGATCGAGGGTGCCGTCATTGTCGGTATCGAACGTCTTGACCGCGTTGCCGGAGGCCGACCATGCCGGACCGGACAGCAGTGCAATCGTGAGCGCAAGTGCAACAGAGCGACGCGATATCATGAAAACCTCCCTCACCAAGAGCTCCGATTCGAACCGGATCGAAACGACATAAGTCCACAAGCGAGCCTCGGTTCAAGTCCCGAATTGCAGCCTGCGCACCGCACAACTTGCAGAACCCGTCGGCGCGACCGCTGCCGTGGCGCACGCGCTCTGCTCCATGCCGCGGAATTTCTTCAGCGCCTGCGCACAAGTGAGAGTTGCTTTGTCAGGTCTCCGTCAGGTGACGGCATCCCGCGCCGCCTACCATATCGGCATCGCAATTACGACTTTCGTATTGACGCGTTTTGCATTCGGGCGGAGTGTTGCTGTCGCAGCGTCAATAGGCGCGCATATTGGGAGGGACGGATGAAACGCTTTGCGATGGCCGCGAGCCTCGTCATGCTTGCATCGACTTGTGCAAGTGCACAAACCAGCGAGCAGCTGGTCAAAGGCGCGACCGATACATCGAACGTTCTCAACTACGGGATGGGCTACAATCTTCAGCGTTTCTCGACGCTGAACCAGATCAACAAGGACAGCGTCAAGAACCTTGTCCCGGTCTGGAACTACTCTTTCAACGACGATCGCAGCGAGGAATCGCAGCCGCTGGTGTACCAGGGCGTGATCTACGTGACGTCGCACAACGCGACCATGGCGGTCGACGCCAAGACCGGCAAGCAGATCTGGAAATCCAAGGTCGAGTATCCTGCCGAAACGCCGCGCATCGTCTGCTGCGGCATCATCAATCGCGGCGCAGCACTCTATGAGGGCAAGGTGTTCCGCACCACGCTGGACGCCAACGTGATCGCGCTCGACGCCAAGGACGGCAAAGAGCTGTGGCGGCAGAAGGCGGCCGATATCAAGGAAGGCTATTCGATGACGGTGGCGCCGCTGGTCGCCGACGGCGTCGTGATCACCGGCATCTCCGGCGCCGAGTTCGGCACCCGCGGCTTCATCGACGGCTGGGATCCCGCAACGGGCAAGCACCTGTGGCGCACCCATTCGATCCCCTCTCCGGATGAGCCCGGCGGCGACACCTGGAAGGGCGATACCTGGAAGCTCGGCGGTGGCTCGACCTGGATTACGGGCTCCTATGATCCCGAGCTGAACACGGTTTACTGGGGTATCGGCAATCCCGGACCGTTCAACTCGGCGGTACGCCCGGGCGACAACCTCTACACCTGCTCCGTGCTGGCGATGGATCCCAAGACCGGCAAGATCAAGTGGCACTACCAGTTCTCGCCCAACAATCCGTTCGACTATGACAGCGTGGCCGAGATGGTCCTCGCCGATATGAACGTCGAGGGCAAGCCGACCAAGGTGTTGATGGACGCCAACCGCAACGGCTTCTTCTACGTGCTCGACCGCACCAACGGAAAGCTGCTCGCGGCCAATCCTTACGTGAAGGTCAACTGGGCGACGGGAATCGACATGAAGACCGGACGTCCCATCGAGACCGACGTCTCGAAGGATGCGCGTGAGGGCAAGAAGGTGACCGTCTATCCGTCGATCCTCGGCGGCAAGAACTGGGAGCCGATGTCGTTCAATCCGCAGACCGGCCTCGCCTACGCCAACACGCTCGCCTTCGGCGGCAGGTACAAGACCGAACCCGCCACCTTCAAGCAGGGTGAATGGTATCTCGGCATGGACCTCACCGATCTCTGGGAATGGGGTGACGGCCCGCGCGGTCATCTGAAGGCGATCGATCCCATGACCGGCAAGGCGAAGTGGGAAGCACCCAGCGACATCCCGCGCTTCTCCGGCGTGCTGTCGACCGCGGGCGGTGTCGTGTTCTCGGGCGCGCTGACCGGCGAGTTCGAGGCCTTCGATGCCGATACCGGCAAGAAGCTCTGGCAGTTCCAGACCGGCTCGGGCATCGAGGGACAACCGGTGACCTGGCAGCAGGACGGCGTGCAGTATGTCGCCGTGACGAGCGGCTATGGCGGCGTCTACTCGCTGTTCTCCGGCGACGAACGGCTGGCCAAAGTCCCGCCCGGCGGCTCACTTTGGGTTTTTGCGGTCAAGCAATAACCACGGCACGATGCTGAGAAAGCTATCTCACAAGACGGTGGCGATCCTCGCCGCCGTCGCGGTGCTGACGGTCGCGCTTGCGGCGACCGTTCGTGCCGCGGATGATTCAACCGGCAATCCCGTGCAGGCACAGATCGACCACGGCAAGTCGACCTATGCCGAGAAATGCTCGCACTGCCACGGCCCCAACATGATGAACCCCGGCACCATCACGCCGGACCTGCGCGCCTTCCCCGACGACAAGACGCGCTTCGTCACCACCGTGAAGAACGGCAAGAACAACAAGATGCCGCCCTGGGCTGACATTCTCAGCGACGAGGAGATCGGGAATCTCTGGGCCTTCATCTCGAGCCGGAGAAAACCATGAGGCGCTGGCTGGCCGTTTGGAGCATTGCCGCGATTCTCGCGGCGGCGGCCGCAGCTGCACGCGCGGCCGACGATCCGCTCAAGATTTGTCTCGACGAGGACAGGCCGCCGCTCTCCGTGCATCACAAGGGCAAGCCCGGCTCGGGTTTCGACGTGCTGCTGGCGCAGGCGATCGCCGACCGGCTCGGACGGCCGCTGACGATCCAGTGGTTCGAGAGCAAGCTGGACGAGGATTCGAGCCCGCAGCTCGAGGCCAATGCGCTGCTGTCCGATGGGCGTTGCTCGCTCGTCGGCGGCTACGCGCTGACGACGGACTCCCTCGTCAAGCCCGGCATGAAAACGGCGCGCTTGCCGGATTTTGCCGGCGCCACGCGCGACGACCGGCGCCGCCGCGTCGCGCTCGGCGTGCTCGCGCCGAGCCAGCCCTATGTCTACTCGCCGATGACGGTCGTGCTCGGGCCGAAGGCGCGGGGTCGCAACATCGGCGATATCGGAGATCTCGCCGGCCTGCGCCTCGTCATCGAGAGCGGCTCGCTCGGCGATGCGATCCTCATGACCTTCGACAAGGGGCGCCTGATCGACGACATCACGCATCTCGTCCCCGGCCGCGATGATCTCCTCGGCGCACTTGCCCGTGGCGATTATGACGCGACGCTGATCGACCTCGGCCGCTTCGACGCCCATCGCGCCGCGCACCCCGACACGGCGATCACCGCGTCCGGCTATTACTATCCGATCGGGGCCAATCGCGGCTATGTCGGGCTGGCCAGCGATCCCGCACTGCTCGACGCCGTCAACAAGGCGCTGACCGGGCTTGCTGCCGAGGGCAAGATCGCCGAATTCGGCACACAGGCGGGGCTGAGCTATCTGCCGCCGCGGGAGCCTGCGATCCTTGGCGACGTCTGGTTGAAGATCATTCAGCGCTAGTGGACAGCTGGCGCACCCAGCGCGGCCCTTCGAATGCGCCAATCTGTCTCGCCAGCCACCCATGGCAGAGGCGACCCGATGCAGTACCGTCGGCGACAACCCGGGAGAGAATCATGTCCGCAAAACTCGATCGCCGCCGCTTCATCGCCGCCGGCACCACCACACTCGCGATGCCTTTCGTCTCGCGTGGCGCCTCGGCGCAGGCTGCGTGGCCATCGCGGCAGATCCGCATGATTTGCAGCTATCCCGCCGGCGGACAGACCGATCTGCTCGCGCGCGCCTATGGTGAATTCATTGCCAAGCAGGTCGGAAAGACCGTCGTCGTCGAGAACAAGCCCGGTGCCGCCGGCGCGATCGGGACGGCGGAGGTCGCCCGCGCAGAGCCCGACGGCCACACAATCCTGTGCTCGATCTCGACCACCTACATCATGAACCGGGTGGTGATGAAGACTCCCGGCTACGACATGGACAAGGATTTGACGCTGGTCAGCGTCATTCCGGGCGCCGGCCTGTTGCTGGTGGCGAACCCAAAAACCGGCGTCAAGACGCTGGAGGATTTCGTCGCCTTTGCGCGCAAGAGCGGCAAGGTCAACTTCGGCACCTATAGCGCGGGCTCGGCCCCGCATATGACGGTCCACGAGCTCAACAAGCAGTATGGCCTTGCCATCGAGCCGATCCACTATCGCGGCGAAGCCCCGATGTGGACGGGCATGCTGGAAGGTACGCTCGATGTGGCCATGGGCAGCTACACCGCAGCGCAATCGGTCTTGCAAAGCGATCGCGGCACCGTGTTCGCGGTGCATTCGAAGAAGGTCGACGCCATCCCTGATATCAAAACCCTCCCCGAGCAGGGCGCGACGTCGAAATTCTTCACCGTCAGCGGCTTCTCCGGTTGGGCCGTGCCGAAAGCGACACCGCAGCCGGTCGTCGATCGCCTGGCGGAGCTTTGCGTCGCTGCCAACAGCGATCCGAAGGTGAAGGAGGTTCTCAACACGTTCGTGCTCGAACCCGCGATCGGCTTCAAGGAAACCAACGCCCTGTATCAGCGCGAGCTGCCGATCTGGATCGAGAGCGCGCGATCGCTCGGCCTCGAACCCGCCTGAACCGCGAGGCATGACGCCCTTCGCAGCGCGGCATCCGACCAAAGCCTAGTGCCGGAAGCGCATTTTCCCGCTATGATTGTGCGACGCTGGCGGGAAGGTCTCGCCGGCGCGGACGAGAAAGGCCGATCCCATGACACCGGATGGCGTTGCCGTAGCCGTCATGATCATCCTACTCTTTCCGATGGGCTATTTCACCCTGGCGTCTCCGGCCTTCCTGCTGGTGAAGCTGGATATCCAGCCCGTCGCCCAGCTTTTGCGCGGAATGTTCAATGCGCATTTTCTGGTGATGCGCGTTGCCGGAATCATCGGAGCGGTCGCTTTCCTGCTCGACGGTCGTCTGGTCGCAGCGATGGGCGTTGGCCTCCTTGCAGCCTTGGCGATCTATGGGCGCCGCTGGTTCATGCAACAGATGGACGAACAGCTCAGCGCCAGGGACGCCGGCGATGCCGAGGCCCCGCGCCGGCTACGCCGACTGCATTGGAGTGGAATGCTGGGCAACGCGGTGTTGCTCGTCGCTCTCCTGACCAGCATTCCCTACATCGCCATATCGGCATGAGAGACATCGCGGGCGCGTGACGGTCAACCGTCGCGTCGACTCCGAACCTGGCGTTTGCCTAGTGCTCGTCCGCCGCAACCGCGCCCTGTTGCGCCTTGTGGATCGAGGACGGCACTACGCCGAAATATTTCCGGAACACCCGGCTGAAATGCGATGAGCTGGAGAAGCCCCAGGAGAACGCGACGTCGGTAATGGTCTTGCCGGCGTGGGCCTCGAGCTCCTGGCGGCAATTCTGAAGACGCGCCTGCCAGATGTAGTCGCTCACCGTGGTGCCGCGCTCCGAGAACAGCATGTGCAGATAACGCTTGGAGCAGCCCAGTTCGCCGGAGATCTGGTCGATGCACAGATCCGGATCGCGCAAATGCTCGCGGATGAAGAATTGCGCGCGCACATAGGTCGCTTCGGGTCCGACGCGATCGAGCATCGTGTCGGCCTCGCGCAGCGGCAGCAGCAAGAGGTCGATCAGCGAATCGGCGACGCCGACCGCACTGTTCGCCGACAGCTTGGCCGCCTCGTCGAAGGTCGCATGGACGAAATCATGGGCGATGCGCCCCGTCCCCGTGCGTGAGGTCAATTTGCAGGCGGGCATTCGCTGCGACGGGAATCCACGGTCGCGCAGCAGCGCCTTCGGCACGATCACCACGTCATGGCGCGTGAAAGCGGGACTGATGATCGAATGCGGACAGGAGACGTCATAGGCGATGATGTCGCCCGGGTTCAGCTCGATGTGGCGGCCTTCCTGCTCGAAATAGGACACGCCGTAAGTCTGGAAGTGGATCTTGATATACGGGTGTTCATTGGCCTTGGCGCGCGCCAGCGTGTGCGCGATGCGATGTTGGCTGACCTCGATCTGGCAGAGCTTCAGACGCGAGACGCTGGTGTAGTCGATGCGGCCTTCGAGCGAAGACGCTTCCAGCGGATCGACGTCGAAATGCCCACACAGGCTGGTCAGCCCGTCGATCCAGCTTTGGATCTGACGTTTCGGCGTCATGCCCGTCGTCGAGAGCGTGTGAATCGTGTCGGACATTAATCCAGCCACTGGTTTGATCCGGAGATTTGACGCGAATCGCGAGCCGCGCTGCCGGAGCCCTGAACCGTGATTGCGTGACGTTTACCTCGATTTTGAGCGATCTTCTAGAACGAGCGCCATCGTTCCATTGCCACCCTTGTAAGTTAATCCTCCGCCTTAGTTGCAGCGCCGTCAAGGGGAACCTGAGCGGTGAAGGCGCTGCCAAAGCGTTGCGGAAGCCGCTGAATTCGCTACTGCAAAATCAAAAACTTCCGACCCGTGCGCTGTCAAGCAAACCAGCTTCTCTCTTGGGCAAGTTTCCCGATGACGAAGTCGTTAGGGATTGTATCAGGAACAACAAGAACGGGCCGCTCCGCACGTGGACCCGTGGCTCTCATCAGGAGGAGGAAACACCACAGCATCGTTTCTGGTCCCAATCGTGACCGCCCTGCACGAGCAGACGCCGGACGAAAAGCCCGGCGATTAAGCAATGCTTCGGAAACAATAAACGAGACCAATGGAGGAATGACTATGCGCAAGGTACTACTCGCGGCCTATCTTGGCTCCGCGGCGGCTCTCGCCGTCGGCAGCGCGTCGGCCAACGACGAAGTGCTCAAGATGTCGCAGAACCCGAAAGACTGGGTGATGCCGACCGGCGACTACGCCAACACCCGCTATTCCAAGCTGAACCAGATCAACGCACAAAACGTAGGCAAGCTCCAGGTCGCCTGGACCTTCTCGACCGGCGTGCTGCGCGGCCACGAAGGCGGCCCGCTGATCATCGGCAACATGATGTACGTCCACACGCCGTTCCCGAACAAGGTCTACGCTATTGACCTTTCCAACGAGAACAAGATCGTCTGGAAGTACGAGCCGAAGCAGGATCCGAACGTCATTCCAGTGATGTGCTGCGACACGGTCAACCGCGGCCTGGCCTATGGCGACGGCAAGATCTTCCTGCATCAAGCCGACACCACGCTTGTCGCGCTCGATGCCAAGAGCGGTCAGGTGGCATGGACCGCGAAGAACGGCGACGCCAGCAAGGGCGAGACCGGTACTTCGGCCCCCATGGTCGTCAAGGACAAGGTGCTGATCGGCATCTCCGGCGGCGAGTTCGGTGTTCAAGCCCATATGACCGCCTACGACATCAAGACGGGCAAGCTGGCTTGGCGCGGCTACTCTGAAGGACCGGACGATCAGATCCTGGTCGACGCAGAGAAGACCACCGCACTCGGCAAGCCGGTCGGCAAGGACTCGAGCCTGAAGACCTGGCAAGGCGATCAGTGGAAGATCGGCGGCGGCGCCACCTGGGGCTGGATCTCCTACGACCCCGAGCTGAACCTCGTCTATTACGGGTCGGGCAATCCCTCGACCTGGAATCCGAAGCAGCGTCCCGGCGACAACAAATGGTCGATGACGATCTGGGCTCGCAACCCTGACACCGGCCAGGCCAAGTGGGTTTATCAGATGACGCCCCACGACGAGTGGGACTATGACGGCGTCAACGAGATGATCCTCTCGGACCAGGCCATCAACGGCCAGCCGCGCAAGCTGCTGACGCATTTCGATCGTAACGGCCTCGGCTACACGCTCGATCGCGCCACCGGTGAGCTCCTGGTCGCCGAAAAGTACGATCCGAAGGTGAACTGGACCTCCGGCGTCGACATGGACAAGAACTCGCCGACCTACGGCCGCCCGAAGGTGCTCGATGCAGCTTCGACCGACAAGGCGGGCGAGGACCACAACGTGAAGGGCATCTGCCCGGCCGCGCTCGGCACCAAGGACGAGCAGCCGGCAGCCTACTCGCCGGACACGCAGCTGTTCTACGTTCCGACCAACCACGTCTGCATGGACTACGAACCGTTCAAGGTGAGCTACACCGCGGGTCAGCCCTACGTGGGCGCAACGCTCTCGATGTATCCGCCGCAGGGTGAAACCCACATGGGCAACTTCATCGCCTGGGACGGCAAGACCGGCAAGATCGTCTGGTCGAACAAGGAGCAGTTCTCGGTCTGGTCGGGTGCGCTCGCAACCGCGGGCAATGTGGTGTTCTACGGAACGCTCGAAGGCTACCTGAAGGCAGTCGACGCCAAGACCGGCAAGGAGCTCTACAAGTTCAAGACTCCCTCCGGCATCATCGGCAACGTCACCACCTATGAGAACGGCGGCAAGCAGTATGTCGCAGTGCTCTCCGGCGTGGGCGGCTGGGCCGGCATCGGTCTGGCGGCAGGCCTGACCGATCCGACCGCCGGTCTCGGCGCAGTCGGCGGCTACGCGGCGCTCAGCAACTACACGGCACTCGGCGGTACGCTGACCGTGTTCTCGCTGCCCAACTAGGCCTCTCAGCATCGCTCCGGGGCGGGGGTGGAAAAACCCCCCCCGCGCGGGGGCACCCAAGGCCTACCGGGGAAAAAAAATTGGGTAAAAAATATTAGGCCGTTGTGGGGGGTTGTTGGTGGCGGG
>NZ_JBVVPP010000035.1:42912-72805 GCF_055811315.1 Bradyrhizobium sp. MI1.4
TTTTCGGCGGGTCTGGGGGGGGGTGTGTGCGTTGGCCTGGCGCGGCGCGGCCCCCCCCCGCCGCCGCCGCCCCCCCCCCCCCCCCCACACGCCACCCCCCCCCCCCCCCCCCCCCCCCCCCCCCCCCCCCCCCCCCACCCCCCAACCCCCCCCCCCCCCCCCCCCCCCGGCGGGGCCACCCCCCCCCCCCCCCGGCTCGTCTCACCGAATGCCTTCCGAGGAAAATCTCTTGCGTAAAATCTGCTCTGCCATTGCTGCGATGTTCTTGGTCGCGTCCGGGGGAATTGCCGTCGCGGACGGCTCAGGTGACCCGACCGCCGTCAAGCAGAACGAAACCGGCGAATGGTCCGACAAGGAAGGCAACCCAACCTACAAGATCACCGACGGATCCGTCGATTGGTACACCTATTCCGGATACCGCCGCTATCACTCGGACTGCCATGTGTGTCACGGCCCAGATGGCATGGGCTCGACCTACGCCCCGGCGTTGAAGGATTCGCTGAAGACGATGAGCTATGCCGATTTTCTCGGCGTCGTCGCCTCCGGCCGCAAGAACATCTCGACTGCCGCAGAGAACGTGATGCCGGCCTTCGGCGATAACCCGAACGTCGCCTGCTACATGGACGATCTCTACGTCTACCTGCGCGCCCGCTCCAACGAGGCCTGGGGCCGCACAAGACCCGGCAAGCACGAGGACAAGAACGACGCCTATACCAAGAACGAAGATTCGTGCATGGGCAAGAAATGAACGTGCGGAGCCCGACCAGACCTGGATCTGGGCGCCCTGCTGGAATTGAGGAGCTTAAGATGAAGACACGTGCCGCCGTCGCTTTCGAAGCCAAGAAGCCGCTCGAGATCGTCGAAGTCGATCTGGAAGGACCAAAGGTCGGCGAAGTCCTGGTCGAGATCAAGGCGACGGGCATCTGCCATACCGACGCCTACACGCTCGACGGCTTCGACAGCGAGGGAATTTTCCCGTCGATCCTGGGCCATGAGGGCGCGGGCATCATCCGCGAGATCGGTGCTGGCGTGACCTCGGTGAAGCCGGGCGACCATGTCATCCCGCTCTACACGCCGGAATGCCGGCAATGCAAAAGCTGCCTCAGCCAGAAGACCAATCTCTGCACCGCGATTCGCGCGACGCAGGGCAAAGGCGTCATGCCCGATGGTACCAGCCGCTTCTCCTACAAAGGCAAGCCGATCTACCACTACATGGGCTGCTCGACCTTCTCGAACTTCACCGTGCTGCCGGAGATCGCGGTCGCCAAGATCCGCGAGGACGCGCCGTTCGACAAGAGCTGCTACATCGGCTGCGGCGTCACCACGGGCGTCGGCGCCGTCGTCAACACCGCCAAGGTCGAGCCGGGCTCCAACGTGGTCGTGTTCGGCCTCGGCGGCATCGGCCTGAACGTGATCCAGGGCGCCAAGATGGCTGGCGCGGACAAGATCATCGGCGTCGACATCAACGACTCCAAGGAGGAATGGGGGCGCCGGTTCGGCATGACCGATTTCGTCAATCCCAAGAAGATCACCGGCGACATCGTCCCGCATCTCGTGACCCTGACCGACGGCGGCGCCGACTATACCTTCGACTGCACCGGCAACACCACAGTGATGCGCCAGGCGCTGGAAGCCTGCCATCGCGGCTGGGGCACCTCGATCATCATCGGCGTTGCCGAATCCGGCAAGGAGATCGCGACCCGCCCGTTCCAGCTCGTCACCGGGCGAAACTGGCGCGGCACCGCCTTCGGCGGCGCGCGGGGCCGCACCGACGTGCCGAAGATTGTCGACTGGTACATGAACGGAAAGATCCAGATCGACCCGATGATTACCCACACGCTCAAGCTCGAAGACATCAACAAAGGCTTCGACCTGATGCATGAGGGCAAGTCCATCCGTTCAGTCGTCGTGTTCTAGTTCGAAAAGCGTCACCCCAAGGAGGATCGACCCATGACTGTTGCACTCCATCCCTCGATCGATAACGGCATCAAACAGGGCAGCGGCAGCTTCGCCGGCGGCACGCTCGCATGCAAATGCAAGGACCATCAGGTCAAGGTCGCCGTCAAGGGCGACGTCGCGCATAATCACGCCTGTGGCTGCACCAAGTGCTGGAAACCGCAGGGGGCGAATTTCTCCGTCGTCGCCGTGGTACCCCGCCAGAACGTCACCGTGCTCGAGAACGGCGACAAGCTCCAGATCGTCGATCCATCGGCGACGATCCAACGCTACGCCTGCAAGGCCTGCGGCACGCACATGTACGGCCGCATCGAGAACAAGGATCACCCGTTCTACGGCCTCGACTTCATCCACCCCGAACTGTTCCAGGAGCAGGGTTCGCAGGCGCCGCAATTCGCCGCCTTCGTCTCGTCCGTGATCGAATCGGGCGTGAAGCCGGAGCAGATGGGCGGAATACGGGCTCGGTTCAAGGAGCTTGGACTTGAGCCCTATGATTGCCTGTCGCCGGCGCTGATGGACGCGATCGCGACCCACGTGGCGAAAGCCAAGGCCGCTTAAGCAAAGGCCGCCTGAGCAAAGGTCGCCTGACGTTTGCCGCGCCCGTCCGCTCGCGTTCCACCACCCCCAGCGAGCGGACGGAGCCGGCCCGGGACAATCGCGGCGATGCCGCCGCTTCTCAATTGCACTTGTGTGGGGACCGTCAGCTCCCTCAGTCCTGGTCTCTGAATGACTGCGCAGGGCCGCCGGCTTCCGGCTTGAAGTCCGCGGCCTGCGTTTCTCCCTCCCTCGACTGAGGCATCCTGCTTCGTCCGCACAGGTCTTCTGGCGGACGAAGCTCTTTTTTTACTGCGCCCATCTCGAGAGGCGCGCGGCGCGATGGGGCGCCCTGCTTTTGACAAACCTTCGTTGCAATCTTTTCCCGTCGAGAACAGCTGATTGGAAAACACTTGGCTGTGAACGCCAGACCGAAGCGATCCTGCTACGATCGCGTCGTGACGATGCCGCGCGAAATTCAATAATCAAGAACACGACGGGAGGTATCGAGCACATCCGGACATGACATTGGCATTCCTCTGAGTCCTGCCGGGATCTGCCCGCGCGGGAGGACGGCTGGAACGCGACGCCGCGCAGCGGGCATTGCACCGACCGGCATCTGGAAAATCTGAAATCGGCAAGCTTATGAAGAGCGAGGGACGATCATGATCAAGGTGAAGATCAATGGCCAGGAACAGAGCTGGGACGGCGACCCGGATCTCCCGCTACTCTGGTTCCTGCGCGACGAGGCCGGGCTGACCGGCACCAAGTTCGGCTGTGGCCAGGCCCTGTGCGGCGCCTGCACCGTTATCGTCGACAAGGAAGCCGTGCGCGCCTGCATCACGTCGATCAACGACGTCGCCGGCCGCGAGATCACGACGATCGAGGGACTGCATCCGAACGGCGATCACCCGGTGCAGAAGGCCTGGCGTCAGGTCAACGTACCCCAGTGCGGCTTCTGCCAGGCGGGCCAGATCATGCAGGCGGCTGCGCTGCTGATGGACAACCCGAAGCCGTCGCACGACCAGATCCGCGAGGCGATGTCCGGCAACATCTGCCGCTGCGGCTGCTACCAGCGCATCGAGAATGCGGTCCATCTCGCATCGACGGGAGTGTGACATGAATTTCATCGACAACCCGAAGAAGCTTCGTGGCTTCGAGAAGAACATCAAGGTCGAGAAGGTTTCGCGCCGCAGCATCCTGAAGGGGCTCGGCATCACCGGCGGCTTTGTGCTCGCGGCGCCCGTGATGTCGCGCCAGGCGTTCGCCTACGAGACCGGCGCCGGCAAGATGCCGCACGGCGTCGTGGTCGATCCGCGCGTATTCGTCGCGGTCGCGCCCGACGGCACCGTCACCATCCTCGCCCACCGCGCCGAGATGGGAACGGGCGTGCGCACCAGCCTGCCGCTGATCGTGGCCGAGGAGATGGAAGCCGACTGGTCACGGGTCAAGGTGGAACAGGCCCATGGCGACGAGGTCAAGTTCGGCAACCAGGACACCGACGGCTCGCGCAGCACGCGGCATTATCTGATGCCGATGCGCCAGATCGGTGCCTCCGCCCGTACCATGCTTGAGCAGGCCGCCGCGAAACGCTGGGGTGTGCCGGCAACCGAGGTCAAGGCCGTCAATCACGAAGTCGTCCACAGCGCGACGAGCCGCAAGCTCGGGTTCGGCGAGCTCGCAGCCGACGCTGCCAAGGAGTCGGTCCCGAGCATCGAAGGGCTCAAGCTGAAGGACCCCAAGGACTTCCGCTATCTCGGCAAGGGCCAGATCGGCATCGTCGATCTCCATGACATCACCACCGGCAAAGCGCGTTACGGCGCCGACGTGCGGCTGCCTGGCATGAAGTATGCCGTGATCGCGCGCCCGCCGGTGACCGGCGGCAAGTTGGTCTCGTTCGATCCGGACGCGGCGTTGAAGGTCCCGGGCGTGGAGAAGGTGATGGAGGTGCGCGGCTGGCCGTGGCCGTCGAAATTCCAGCCGCTCGGCGGCGTTGCCGTGATCGCGCGCAATACCGGCGCGGCGATCAAGGGTCGCGACGCGCTGAAGCTGACCTGGGACGATGGCGCCAACGGCAAATACGATTCCGTCGCCTACCGCAAGGAGCTCGAGGAGGCCTCGCGCAAGCCGGGCCTTGTGGTGCGCCAGGAAGGCGATGCCGAGGCTGCTCTGAAGGGCGCCGACAAGGTCGTCGTCGGCGAATATTATCTGCCGCATCTTGCTCATGTCAGCATGGAGCCGCCGGTGGCGGTCGCCGACGTCAAGGGTGACAAGGCGGAGATCTGGGCGCCGGTGCAAAGCCCGGGCGGTACGCGCGAGGACGTCGCGAAGACGCTCGGCATTCCCGAGGGCAATGTCACGGTCAACGTCACGCTGCTCGGCGGCGGTTTCGGCCGCAAGTCGAAATGCGACTTTGCGCTCGAGGCCGCGTTGCTGTCGAAGGAGCTCGGCGTACCCGTCAAGGTGCAGTGGACGCGCGAGGACGACGTCCGCCACGATTTCCTGCACACGGTCTCCGTGGAACGGATCGAGGCGGGGCTCGACAAGAGCGGCAAGGTGATCGCCTGGCGCCATCGCAGCGTGGCCCCGAGCATCGCCTCGACGTTCGCGGCGGGTGCAAAGCATGAGGCGCCCTTCGAGCTCGGCATGGGCCTCGTCGACATGCCGTTCGAGATCGCTAACATCTCCTGCGAGAACCCGGAAGCCGCGGCGTTCACCCGCATCGGCTGGTTCCGCTCGGTCTCGAACATCCCGCGCGCCTTCGCGGTCCAGTCGATGGTGGGCGAGATCGCCCATGCGACCGGCCGCGACCAGAAGGAGACGCTGCTCGCGCTGATCGGGAGCCCGCGCATCGTCAAGCCCGCCGTGAAGGACATGTGGAACTACGGCGAGCCCTTGGACAGCTATCCGATCGACACCGCGCGCCTGCGCAAGGTGGTCGAGCTGGTCGCCGAGAAGGGCGAATGGGGCCGTCAAGTGCCGAAGGGCCATGGCCTCGGCATCGCCGTGCACCGCAGCTTCGTCAGCTATATCGCGACCATCGTCGAGGTGGCCGTCGACGACAAGGGCAAGCTGGCGGTGCCGCGGGTGGACACCGCCATCGACTGCGGCACCTATGTCAACCCCGAGCGCATCGCCTCCCAGATCGAGGGCGCGGCGATCATGGGGCTCAGTCTCGCCAAATACGGCGAGATCACCTTCAAGGACGGCAAGGTGCAGCAGAAGAACTTCGACGACTTCCAGGTCCTCAGGATCGACGAATCCCCTGCCGTGACCAACGTCTACATCGTGCCGCCAGGACCCGACACGCCGCCGAGCGGCGTGGGCGAGCCTGGCGTCCCGCCATTCGCGCCGGCGCTGATGAACGCCATCTTCGCCGCGACCGGAAAGCGCATCCGCAGCCTTCCGCTCGGCAAGCAATTGGAAGCGTAAAGGCGGGAACACAAGGCGGCCTCGCGCCGTTTGCATCGATCTGACAGGAGCAGATCGATGACCCATATCCCAAAGGCGCTCGCAGTCTCGTTGCTGTCGAGCGCCTTTCTTTTGACGGCCACTGGCGCATACGCCCAGAGCAACACCACGCCGCCGACAACGGCGACGCGCCCCAGCACGCCGGACCAGAACTCGCTGCCCAACGCCAATGCCACGCCGCCCTCGACCACCCAGACTACCGGGCAGCACAATCCCGATCCCAAGGTTCGCGAGATGAACCAGAAGGAAAAGGACAAGGTCGAGCGCGAGGGGAAGTAGCGATCTGAGCATCGGCGTTTTGACATCGCGATTATCGGCTCTACTTCTTCGCCGAAGCGCATCGATGTGCCCTCTTTCCTTGCGGGAGAGGGCAGCGACGCCAGTTGCCACGATCACGCGTGGGTGGGGGGTATGCCTGCGCGGGTCCGCACATTGAGACGCGCGGATAGAACCCCTCATCCGGCGCTTCGCGCCACCTTCTCCCGCAGGGGAAGAAGGGACAACGCCCACGCAAAATGCGGCGGACGTTGCCGTCCGCCGCATTTGCCCCCTGACACTCCGCTTCTTTCGATCCGCCAGCGGAGCCTATTTCTTCAGCGCGAACACCCAGATCACGCCGCCCTGCGGCACGTTGGCTTCGATGCCGATATTGTTGGTCACGAGGGCATCCTGGATGCGCTGCGCATCCACGCCCCATCCCGACTGGATCGCGATGTATTGCGTACCGTCGATCTCATAGGACACCGGCATGCCCATGATACCGGAGTTGGTCTTCTGCTCCCACAGCAGCTCGCCACTCTTGGCGTTGAAGGCGCGGAAGTTGCGGTCGTTGGTGCCGCCCACGAAGACGAGATCGCCCGCGGTCGCCGTCACCGATCCGAACAGCTGCGATTTCGGGAAGTTGTGTTGCCACATCTTCTTGCCCGTAACGGGGTCCCAGGCCTGGAGCTCGCCGAAATGATCCGCCCCGGGCTTCGTCTTCAGCCCGATGTCCTCCGGCTTGGTGCCGAGCCAGAGTTCGCCGGGCTTGAGCGGAACCTTCTCGCCGGTGAACCCGCCGCAGAAATTCTCGTTGGCGGGCACGTAGACGAGGCCGGTCTTCTGGCTGTAGGCCGCCGAGGGCCAATCCTTGCCGCCCCACAGCGACGGACAGAACTCCACGCGCTTGCCGACCATCGGCTTGTGCGCGGGATCGACGATCGGCCTGCCACTCTCGGCGTCGATGCCCTTCCAGACGTCGGTGGAGACGAACGGCCAACCGGCGACGTAGTTGATCTTGGTCGGCGTGCGCTCGAGTATCCAGAAGATCGCATCGCGTCCCGGATGGACCAGGCTCTTGATGTTGCGACCGTCGCGTTGCAGGTCGATCAACATCGGCGCTTCGACCTCATCCCAATCCCAGGAATCGTTCTGGTGATACTGATGATAGGTCTTGATCTTGCCGGTGTTCGGATCGAGCGCGAGCACCGACGAGGTATAGAGATTGTCGCCCGGATGCATCTCGCCGGGCCAGGGCGCGGCGTTGCCTACGCCCCAATAGATCGTCTTGGTGTCCTTGTCGTAATTGCCGGTCATCCAGGCCGAGCCGCCGCCGTTCTTCCAGTCCTCGCCCTGCCAGGTGTCGTGGCCGGGTTCGCCTTCGCCCGGAATCGTATAGGTCCGCCAGAGCTCCTTGCCGTCCTTGGCGTCATAGGCGGCGACATAGCCGCGCACGCCGAACTCGCCGCCGGAGCCGCCCACGATGACCTTGCCGTCGACGATCAGCGGCATCAGGGTCATGTACTGGCCCTTCTTGTAATCCTGAACCTTGGTGTCCCACACCACCTTGCCGGTCTTGGCGTCGAGCGCGACGACATGGTCGTCGGTGGTGGCCAGATAGAGCTTGTCCTCCCAGAGGCCGACGCCGCGACTGGTCGGATGCAACTGGAACAGGTCGTCGGGGAGCTGCCGCTTGTAGCGCCAATATTCGTCGCCGGTCTTGGCGTTCAGCGCGATCACCTGGCCCATCGGGGTCGCCACGAACATCACGCCGTTGTTGACGATCGGCGGCGCCTCGTGACCTTCGACCACACCGGTCGCGAAAGTCCAGACCGGGGTGAGGTTCTTCACATTCGAGGTGTTGATCTGGTCGAGCGGGCTGTAGCCCTGCCCGTCATAGGTCCGCCGGTAAAGCATCCAGTTGGCGGGCTCCGGGTTTTCCAACCGCTGCGCGGTAACCGGCGCGTAGTTCTCGATCGGGCCTGACATGGCGGCGGTCGATGCAAGACACGTGAAGGCGACGAAGCCGGACAGTAACCATTGCTTCCTGGTCATGGACGTTCCCCTTTTTTATCCGTTTGAATTCTTGTTTTGAATTCTTGTCGTTCGTCCCGTCGTCCGCCAATCGGCGGATGCGGCCTCTCGTGACGCGGGCACAACCCGCACGCCCATCATCCCGGCTGCGCGCCACCTACCTTTCCGATGAAGTTTCCGGCGACGCTGAGCGAGCCGTCAGCCAGCGCCAGCGGCAGCGCAGCGAGCCGTCGCGGCGCCGGCCCGAACACGACCTGTGCGCCCGCGCGAGGATCGTATTCGGAGTTGTGGCACATGCATTTGAGCACTTCCTTGTCGCCGACATCGCTCTTCACCCAGGCCGTGACAGGACAGCCGGCATGCGAGCAGATTGCCGAATAGGCGAGGATGCCGTCGACAGCGCGCGCTTTCGTCTGCTCGTCGAGCTCGGTGGGGTCAAGGCGGATGATCAGAATCTCATTGAGGCGCGAGGCGCTGCGCACGACCGATGTCTTCGGATCTTTCGGCCAGGCATGCACCGGCGGTCCGCCGGCCGACAGAGCGGCCGCGGTGACGGGCTTTCCCTCCTGATCGCCTTCGGAGAACACGAGCAGATCGCCCTTCTGAGGCCGTTCGTCGGAGCCGGGCGCATCCTCGCCCGCGTGGACCTGCGTGGAACAGGCGAGGCACGCCGTGGTGGCCAGCGCATTCATCAACAGCGCCCGCCGGGTTTGCTCCGTGCAGGTGTCAGCGTCGGATTCCGCTGTGTTGTCGGAGGATGAAGAGGATGTGTTGAACGATGCACGCGACATGCCCGCAAGCAGGCGCTGGAACTCTGCCGAAAAAAAGGCAAAGATTTTTTCCCGCAGTGCATCACATGGTTATGCTCGCACTGATTGAACGCGAACACGCGCATTTACGCGCATTTTTCTAATTGCAACGTCACGCTACGCGACCGGCATGATGATTTTGCAGATCAGATCAATGCTGCCGGTATTGGTGCAATGCGCCGACGCTCGGCGCCATCGTAGCGCCATCAGCGCGGCTGCGCATTTCTCAGGCAGGCGTTTTGTGTTCTAGGAGCGGAGCACGTGACGCGGCGCAGCGATACGTCCGGCCAACGTTGCCGACGCCATCTCAAAACTGTCGGCGATGCGGCGCGCCCTGTCGATGAAGAGCGCGGCTGCCGGCGGCGGGCAGACCTCGCGCGCCGTCTGTTCGAACAAATCGAGCCAGCGGTCGAAATGATCCCCGATCAGGTTCAGTGGAATATGCGCCCGCATCGGTGAACCATGGTAGCGGCCGCTCATCAGCACGACCGACGACCAGAAATCCCGGAGCTTGGCCAGGTGCTCGTCCCAATTCTGCACGATCGCGAACACCGGCCCCAGCAGCTCATCCTCGCGCACGCGCCCGTAGAAGCGGGTGACGAGTTCCCCGATCATCTCTTCGGTGATCCCCGTGCGCTCGATTGCATCCTGGGTCAGCAAATTCCGCCGCGCGGTCGCAGCCTCGCGCTCGGTCTTCAGTCGATCCGACATGTCCCTTGTTATCCGTTCCGTTGTTCCCGCAGGCCGCCCGTTCGACATTGTCGGGCCGATTGCGCGCGGCGTCTTTGTCGCAGCGCAAATCGCGGTGTCTGGCGGCGAGCACACTCAACGCCCGCCGCCCGCGCCGTTGTCAGGCGCTGTAGGTATAAAAGCCCTGCCCCGTCTTGCGGCCGAGATGGCCGGCATCGACCATTTCCTTGAGCAAGGGGGCCGGACGGTATTTGGGGTCGTTGAAGCCTTTGTAAAAGACCTCCATCACCGACAACATGGTGTCGAGCCCGACGAGATCGGCGAGCGCCAACGGGCCGATCGGATGGTTGCAGCCGAGCTTCATGCCGGCATCGATCTCTTCCGCCGTCGCAATCCCCTCCTGCAGCGCGAAGATCGCCTCGTTGATCATCGGACAAAGGATGCGGTTGACGGCAAAGCCCGGGCTGTTCTTGGCCGTGATCGCCACCTTGCCGACGCGCTTGGCAAAATCGAGCGCCTTGGCGTGGGTGTCGTCGGAGGTCTGCAAGCCGCGGATGAGTTCCAGCAGCGCCATGACTGGAACCGGATTGAAGAAGTGCATGCCGATGAATCGGTCGGGACGGTCGGTCGCCGCGGCGAGCTTCGTGATCGAGATCGACGAGGTGTTCGTGGCGAGCAGCGTGCGTGGCGACAGCGTCGCACAGAGATCCTTCAGGATCTTGACCTTGAGTTCCTCGTTCTCGGTCGCGGCCTCGATGACGAGATCGCAATCGACGAGCTTGGCGCGGTCGGTGGTGCCGGTGATGCGCTTGAGCGTGGCGTCGCGATCGCCCGCCGACATCTTCTCCTTCTTGACCAGGCGCTCGAGGCTGCCGCCAACCGTCGAAATCCCGCGGTTCACTGCCGCATCGGAAATATCGACCATCACGACCGAAAGCCCGGCCGCGGCACAGATCTGCGCGATGCCGTTCCCCATGGTGCCTGCCCCGATGATGCCAACGCTTTGGATCATTGCCTCAAATCCTTCATCCTTGCGGACGTGCCATGCCGGCCCGCCCCTTTGTTCCTGCATCAGGGTCTAGCACCGCCCCCGGGCGGGTGCGACCTGATCCTGTTCCTTCCTTAAAGCATCCAAGGCGGGAATAAAGCCGCCTTTCGGCCGCCACACGGCATGATTTGACGCCCCCGGCTGTTTGGCCCGGCCTATCCGCGGCATCCGTCTCCGTGAGCGCCGAGCGTTCGGGAGCACCGGACTTGAGGTGGGCACAGCTCAACCGAGACGAAGCACCTTGCCCGGATTCATGATGTTCTTGGGATCGAGCGCCCGCTTGATCGTGCGCATGATGTCGAGCTCGGTCCGAGAGCGATAGTGCTGGAGCTCGTCGAGCTTCTCAATGCCGATGCCATGTTCCGCCGAGATCGAGCCGCCCATGGAGGTGACGAGGTCGTTGACGGCCCGTGTGATGGCCGCGGAATATTGGGACAGTGTACCGAGATCCATGCCCTTCGGACCCATGAAGGAGAAGTGCACATTGCCGTCTCCGATGTGGCCGAGCGGATAGGGGCGGATCGCCGGCAGGATTGCGAGTACGGCCTCGAAACCGCTGGCGATAAACTCGGGAATCCTGGAGACCGCCACCGACACGTCGTAGCTCAAGCCCGGACCTTCGGTGCGCGATGCCTCGGCCACGCTCTCGCGAATCCGCCACATGTTGCGCGACTGCGCTTCGGTTTGCGCGATCACCGCATCCAGCACCCGGCCCGCCTCGAGTTGGTCGGCCAGGAACTGCTCCATCCTGTCCGACATGCCCGTGCCTCCGTCCTGTCGTGGCCGGGCCGATGACCATTCGAGAAGGAGATACCATTCGGTCTCGGCCTTGAGGGGATCCTGGGTGCCGGGAATGTGGCGCAGCACCATGTCGGTGCACGCGCGGCTGATGAGCTCACAGGAGCCGACATTGTCATCGGAAGCGGCATGCGCCTCCGACAGAAGGTCGATGGCTGCCTTGGGATCGCGAATTGCGAGCCATGCCGTGCACACGTCTTTCGGCGCCGGCCAGAGTTTCAGCACCGCCTTGGTGATGATGCCGAGCGTCCCTTCGGCGCCCATGAACAGATGCTTGAGGTCATAGCCGGTGTTGTCCTTCTTGAGTGCGCGCAGGCCGTCCCAGATATCGCCGTTAGCCAGCACGACCTCGAGACCCAACACCAGATTTCGCGCATTGCCATAACGCAGCACCTGCACGCCGCCAGCATTGGTGGACAGATTGCCTCCGATCATGCACGAGCCCTGAGCACCGAGGCTGAGCGGAAAGAGGCGGTCGTGGCGCGCGGCTGTGTCCTGAAGCGTCTCGAGGATGCAGCCCGCCTCCACAGTCATGGCATAGCCGACGGGATCGATATTCAGCACCTGGTTCATGCGACCAAGCGACAGCACGATGCCGCGGTGCATGGGCCACGGCGTGGCACCGCCCATCAGGCCGGTGTTGCCACCTTGCGGAACGATGGCAATGCCGTTGTCGTAGCAGAGCTTGACGACAGCGGAGACTTCCGCGGTGATGGCCGGACGCACGATCGCCGCGGCCTGCCCCGCCAGCGTGCCGCGCCAGTCGGTCACGAAGGGCAGCTTGTCCTGCTCGTCCACGATCAGGCCTTTGTCGCCGACGATGGCCCGCAAGCGGTCGAGAACGGCTGACGTCACCGGCGCGCTCGGAATCGAGGGGGCGGTGGGAAGGGCTGCACCCGGCATGTGTTCCTCTCTTTTCGGCCGTTGCGCGCCTTGGGGCGCGCCGGCCTTCGTTCTTTTTCATTCTGGGCGGTGGTGCAATGACCCTAGCATAGGGGTCGCGCTTGCGGGAACGTCTCCGGCAGTAAGCCTCGTGCGGATTTGCCTGCAATGCTGAACGCAGGCGCACTTCCACCGGGCTCCCGCATACCCTACTGTGCCCCGATCAAATTCGGATTGGAGCTCATGAGCCGTTTCTGGAGTCCAGTCGTCCACACGCTTTCGCCCTATGTCCCCGGCGAGCAGCCCAAGCAGGACGGCATCGTCAAGCTCAATACCAACGAGAATCCCTACCCGCCCTCGCCGCGCGTGCTGGCGGGGATCGCATCGGCCGCAGAGCGGCTGCGCCTTTATCCCGATCCGCGCGCAACGCGCCTGCGCGAGGCCATCGCGGCCCATTGCGATGTGGCGCCCGAGCAAGTGTTCGTCGGCAACGGCTCCGACGAGGTGCTGGCCCACACCTTCCAGGCACTTCTGAAGCACGAACCACCGCTTCTATTCCCCGACGTCACCTACAGCTTCTACCCTGTCTATTGCGGCCTCTATGGAATAACGCATGACGAGGTGCCGCTCGATGCTGCGATGAGGATCGATATCTCCAACTACAGGCGACCATCGAGTGCCATCCTCCTCTGCAATCCGAACGCTCCTACCGGCATCGCCCTTCAGCGCGACGCAATCGCATCGCTGCTGGCCGAACAGCAGGACCGGCTGGTGGTGGTGGACGAGGCCTATGTCGATTTCGGCGCCGAGAGCGCCGTGCCGCTGGTTGCACGCCACGACAATCTGCTGGTTATCCAGACTTTCTCGAAGTCGCGCTCGCTCGCTGGCCTGCGGGTTGGTTTTGCAATCGGCCAACGACCGCTGATCGAAGCGCTGGAACGGGTGAAGGACAGCTTCAACTCCTATCCGCTCGATTGCCTCGCGATCGCCGGCGCCGTCGCCGCGATCGAGGACGACGGCTGGTTCCGAGACACCCGTGCCCGTATCATCGCAAGCCGCGAAACCTTGGCCCGCGATCTCAGACAACTCGGCTTCGATGTGCTGCCGTCGCTCGCCAACTTCGTTTTCGCGCGCCATCGAAGCCGGAGCGGAGCAGATCTCGCGGCAGCGCTTCGCCAGCGTGGCGTTCTGGTGCGGCATTTCGGAAAGCCGCGCATCGAGGACTTTCTGCGCATCACGGTCGGGACGGAGGCCGAGTGTGCCCGGCTTGTTGAAGTGCTGCGCGGCTTGATTTGAGCACCAACGGTCCCCGCATCGGGCAACGTCAAACGATGAGGCCGAACGCCACTTCGGGCCATGCCGCGCAAGGCTTTGATCTCCGGTCAAATTCGGGGTACCAAACCGCTCCGCCGCTGCCTTGCATGACGATGCCCTCAGGGAAATATACGTGAATCACCTCCGCAGTCCCGAAATCCGCGCACCCGAGGCATCGTGGCGGGCGCCGAAGCTCGGGCACGGATGAACGACTTCGCGCGATCCATCGGCGCCGCATTCACACTGATCGGCGAGGCCGACGCAGAGCTTTTGGGCATCGTCGGGCTGTCGGTGCGCGTCAGCCTGACCGCCAGTATCCTCGCCCTTCTGATCGGGGCGCCGTTCGGGGCGCTGCTTGCGATCACCCGGTTCCGTGGGCGGCAGGTCATCATCGTCCTGACCAATGCCTTGCTTGGCCTTCCGCCGGTCGTGGTCGGGCTCGCGCTCTATCTTCTGCTGTCGCGCTCCGGCCCGCTCGGGGCCGCCGGCCTGTTGTTCACGCCAGCGGCCATGGTGGTCGCGCAGACGCTGCTCGCCACACCCATCGTGGTCGCACTGGTGCACCGGCCGGCGAGCCTGCTGTGGGCGGAGTATGGCGACCTGGCGCGGATCGACGGGCTGTCAACGCTACGCAGCATCGGCTTGCTGTTCGCGCTGGGCCGGACCTCGCTGCTGACGGCCTTTCTCGCAGCCTTCGGGCGCGCGATCGCCGAGGTCGGCGCCATCCTCATCGTCGGCGGCAACATCCGCGGTTTCACGCGCACGATGACGACGGCGATCGCGCTGGAGACCAGCAAGGGCGACCTGCCGCTGGCGCTCGGGCTCGGGTTGATCCTGCTCGCACTCAGCGTCGCAGTGTCGACCATCGCCTTCCTGCTAGTGGGACGCGTCGGGGAAAAATAGCTGCTCGCCCCCGATCTTGTAGCCGGCGATGGTCTCCTGCCCCCCAGGAGAGATCAGCCAGTCGATGAAGGCCTGCCCGTCCCGCGCCTTCACGTTCATATGCTTGGCCGGATTGACCAGCATGACGCCGTACTGGTTGAACAGCCGCTTGTCGCCTTCGGTGAGGACGGCGAGCTCGCCGCGATTCTTGAATGACAACCAGGTGCCGCGGTCCGACAGGAGATAGGCGTTCAACGACGACGCCATGTTGAGTGCCGGGCCCATGCCCTGCCCGATCTCGCGATACCAGCTGTCCTTGGCGGCACCGAGGTCGATGCCTGCCTCCTTCCACAGCCGCAGTTCGGCCGCGTGCGTGCCGGACTTGTCGCCGCGCGAGATGAACGGCGCCTTCACGGCCGCGATCTTGCGCAGCGCCTCGGCCACGTCCTTGCCGCCGGCGATCTTGGCGGGATCGCTCTTCGGCCCGACAATGACGAAGTCGTTGTACATGACGTCGAAGCGCTTCACGCCCTCGCCTTCGGACATGAACTTGTCTTCGGCGGGCTTGTCATGGACGAACACGACGTCTGCATCGCCGCGCCGTCCGATGTCGAGCGCCTGGCCCGTGCCGACGGCCACGACCTTCACGTCGATGCCCGTGGCCTTCGAGAATAGCGGCAGCAAATAGCCGAACAGGCCCGACTGTTCCGTTGATGTCGTCGAGGCCACGGTGATGGCGCGCTCCTGCGCGATTGCGATCGTGGACCAGAGCAGAACCGCTCCGAGAGTCATAATCCTTTTCATGCCTCGTCCTTACACCAGATGCCCGATGTTCCAAACTCTGCCGTCGATAGAGCCGCACAGGGAACCTCGACAAGCGCCTCAGCGCGCTTGGTCATCATCCTCGCGACGCCCCCCTGTGAGGAACGTCCGCTCCGCGGGCAAGTTGTCCTCGAGTCAACCCAGGAGGAAACCAGATGAAGAAGATCATTTTGGCATCCGCATGCATCATGGCGCTGGCGACCGGCGGCGCCTTCGCTCAGACACAACCCGCCCCAGGCGCATCCGGCCAGGGCGACGTGGGCCCCTCGTCGCGGGGCCCCGCGACCAAGGGCATGACGACCGGCGCGTCGTCGAACATGCAGAACGAGGCCGCCGACAGCAAGGGCAAGCAGACTCCGTCGGCCGGCGGCAGCAACACCAATAACATGGGCAGCCAGGCCGGCGGCGGCGCTGGCTCCGGAAAGTAGCCTGGCATCGATCGGAAATTCTGGAGAGGGGGCGATCGTCCCCTCTCCAGAAGTCTTCGTTGCATCAAAGCTTGTCGACGTCATACGCGAAGGTCTTGGTGTCGAACGAAGCGTATTGACGGTACTGCACCTTGATTACGGTCACGTCGATTACACTTACGTCGGCATTACAGTCACGCCGACTAAATTGCAGCCGTGCGCTCTGAAAAGCGTGAATGTTCTGCAATTGGTCCCACCTACATTGACATCAGTGTGACAGCCGGGGATTTTTACATTGCTGGCGAATCAGCGATGGCCTCAAGCCGAGTACCTCTTGGACAACTCCCAGTGCTTTCGAGACTGATATCGTTGCTGCGCCGCATTCCCGCGGTGAAATGGGCGTTCGCGCGGCTTCGGCCCGCGCCGCATGGCGGCAGCATCGACGTCGCGCCTGAGACGGCAGACGCCTCACCCGGCATTGTTGCCGAAATTGCAGACACGGCTCCGGCTCTCGACACCAGCATCAGCGCGGATCCGTCGCACTGCGACGCCGCCGTCGCGGCTTCAGCCGTCGAAGACGACGCCTCCAGCCCTGTCATCGCGGAGAGCCCGTCGGAAACGCTAGCCGATGTCAGCGGCAGCGACGATTCATCCCAAGAGACGCCGACGGAAGTCGAGCCGATCGTCGTGGAAGCTTCGGTTGCGACCATCGACGTCGAGCGCGAGCCGGTTGACGTCCCCGAACCCATCATCAACAGCGATCCAACTTCCGAACTCGCGGACGACGTTGAGCCCGTCGTCGCGGAGAAGGCCTCTTCTGTCGATGTCGAGGTCGCTCCGGTTGACGCTATCGCTCTGGTCGTCGACGTGGATACTTTCTCGACTCTGGACGACATGTGTGTCGCGTTCGCCGATCGCGATATCTCGCGGGAGCATGTCCCTGAGGATAGCATCGAGAGCGATCCCTCCCCCGGCGCCGCCGAAGACTCCACCGAGACCCTCGGCGTCGTCACAACTATCGAGCCGGCTCCGGCCCTCGTGTCTCCGGCTCCGGAGATCCCGTATGCACGGAAAGCTCGCGCGAGAGCCGCAGAGCCCGCCGACCGCGGCGCGCTGATCCGGCAGCGCTGGGCGGAGACCGGGATCAGGATGTGGAATCCGCGCCTCCACGGCGTCGGTGATGCCACGCTGAACATCCAGGGCAGCGTCGGGCTGCTGCCGCCCGCGCCCGGCGAGACGATGCCGCGCTACGACAAGCTGGAATTCCGGATGCTCGGCGGACAGATCGTCTGCGAAGGCGTGATTGTCGAAGCCCCCGCACATGCAAGCCAGCGCAGTTTTACGCCGCTCGCCGAGCCGGGGAAACTCGATCCGGTCCGCGAATTAACGCGGAAACGCCAAGCCGCTCTCGCCTGACCCTTTATTCCAGCGACGACCAGCCCATGCTAGGCTAACGCCCTGAATTTGGGAGATCGCATGCGCGCAAAATCTTTGCGACTGGTCGTGATTGCCGCCCTCTGCGTCTCGCAAGGAGCCTTCGCCGCATCCAGTAAACGCCATGCGCCCACGACCGATCAGGCCTCATCCTACAAGGCCGACCGCCTCTCCTCTTCGCGCGGAGAGACGATCCTCAACACGCCCGGCCAGACCACCGTGCTGACGCGAGAGGTCCTCGACGACAAGAACGCCACGAGCCTCAAGGACGCCATGCGCTCGACCGCCGGCGTGACAATCGGGCGCTAGGCCACTTTCGCTCAGGGGATAGGATAGCCCTTCCAGACCCACTCCAGCGCCGACGGCAGCGTCTGCGCGATCGTGGGACGGTCGACGTGCTTGGCGTTGCGTACGAACAGAAACTGATAGTGGTAGCCCTTCTCCGCCAGCACCTTGGCCATCAGCGCGTTGGAGAGGGTCCAGTCGTGCATGCCGTCGGGAATAGTGGGGTTCGGATAGAACAGGTCCTGGTCGCCGCCGAAGAACCAGAACCGGATCGGCTTGGTCGGCGCAGCGACGATCAGCGGCAGGCCGGGCGGCTCGGCCGGCGTGAGCACGCCCGCCTTGGAGATGAGATTGGGTGTGGCCGGCCCCGTCCATGCGCTGTGATACTCCCAGGCACCGCCGCGCAGCGACGGGTCATGCGGCCATTGCTGGTTGACCATGGTCGGCGAGAACGCCAGCACGCGGTGATAGAGATCCGGATAGAACCACGCCATGGTGAAGGCTGCCACACCGCTCGAACTCAGCCCCATGGTCGCACGCCCGTCGGGATTTCTGGTCAGCTTGACATCGGCGTTCTTTTCGACCAGCGGCAGCACTTCACGCTCGACGAACTGCGCGTAGGCACCTGACACCGCGTCATATTCGCGGCCACGCTGACTGCCCTGTGCGTCCTGCCCGCCATTGCCGATCTGAATCGCGATCATCGGCGGCACGCGGCGCTGCGCAATCAGATTGTCGAGCGTGACGGCGAGGTCCTTGTAGGCGTTGGAGCCGCCGTCGCCGACCACGATGAACGGCGCCTCGCTGCCGCGCACATATTGCGCCGGCACATAGACGTCGATGGTGCGCGACCAGACGCCGGGATGGCTGGTGGTGACGATCATGTGCGACTTGTCGTCCGGCGCCGTGACGGTCGTCATGATCGAGGAATTGGTGCAGCCGGCGGCGTCATCGCGGATCAGGCCAGGATTGTAGATGGTGCTCTCCTTCGACGACAGCGTGAAGGACTTTGTCGTCCCACGCGGCACGCCCTCCTTCGCGATCGTCTCCGGCGCAGGATTGTGGGTGGGACCGATGATGAAATTGCCCTCGGCACCCGGTGGCGGCAGCGTTCCGTCAGGAAGCTCTGTGGCGCGTGGATAATTGGGATTGGATGGATCGCGCGTCGGAGGCGCCGTCTTGAAGTCAAGACCCGTCGTATCAATGAAGAACGGGCCCGCCTTGTCGGTGGTGTTGGCCCCAGGCGGCACGGCCATGTTCTGGGTGACGCAGGCCGGCTGCGAGAAGGCAATCGAAGTGAAGGAGACGACGGAAATCAGCGTCCCCGCAAGGACGGAGAATGATTTGGTCATTTCAGCTCCCGATACCGACGAGTCTTTCTGGCTCGCCTTGGCGCAAAGTATGACGAGCCGACTGTGCGCGGTCAAACCTCAGCCGGCCGCGTTGCGGCTATGGCCGCCATGCTCAAAACGGGCAGGCACGGTTACTCCAGGCCGGCTGGGATGCGACTTCATCCAGGGCTACTACTTCGCAAAGCCCATGCACGGCGACGCGATCGACGAGTATCTCGCAAAGGAACGCCAGCGCCTCGGCAGCGCCGAAGCCAGGGTCGTGGCCTAAGTCGCGCCTAGCGCAGGCTCGGCAGGTCGAGCCCTTTGTCGCGGGCGCAGCCGATCGCGGTGTCGTAGCCCGCGTCGGCGTGGCGCATGACGCCGCTGGCAGGGTCGTTCCAGAGCACGCGCGCGATCCGCTTCGCCGCTTCCGGCGTACCGTCGGCGACGATCACCATGCCGGCATGCTGGGAATAGCCGATGCCGACGCCGCCACCGTGATGCAGCGACACCCAGGTCGCGCCGCTGGCGCAATTGAGCAGGGCGTTGAGCAAGGGCCAGTCGGACACAGCGTCCGACCCGTCCTTCATCGCTTCGGTTTCGCGGTTGGGGCTCGCCACTGAACCGCTGTCGAGATGATCGCGGCCAATCACGATGGGTGCCTTCAATTCGCCGCGCGCCACCATCTCATTGAAGGCAAGGCCCAGGCGATCGCGATCGCCGAGCCCGACCCAGCAGATCCGCGCCGGCAGGCCCTGGAACTTGATGCGCTCCCTGGCCATGTCGAGCCAATTGTGCAGATGCTTGTCGTCAGGCATCAGCTCCTTGACCTTGGCGTCGGTCTTGAAGATGTCCTCGGGATCGCCCGACAGCGCGGCCCAGCGGAACGGCCCGACGCCGCGGCAGAACAAGGGACGGATATAGGCGGGAACGAAGCCGGGAAAATCGAAGGCATTCTTCAGGCCCATGTCCTGCGCCATCTGGCGAATATTGTTGCCATAGTCGAGGGTCGGAATGCCCAGTGCATGGAAATCCAGCATGGCCTGGACGTGCTCAACCATCGAGGTCTTCGAGGCGCGCTCCACGGCCTTGGGGTCGGCAGCGCGCTTGGCTTCCCACTCGGCGAGCGTCCAGCCCTTCGGCAAATAGCCGTTGATCGGATCGTGCGCGCTGGTCTGATCGGTGACGATGTCGGGCCTGACGCCACAGCGGACCAGCTCGGGAAAAATCTCCGCGGCATTGCCGAGCAGGCCGACCGAGACCGCCTTCTTCGTCTTCGCTGCGTCGGCCATGATCGCAAGCGCCTCGTCCAGCGTTGCGGCCTGGCGATCGAGATACCCGGTGCGCAGACGCATCTCGATGCGGCTCGGCTGGCATTCGACCGCCAGCATCGAGGCCCCGGCCATGGTCGCAGCCAGCGGCTGCGCGCCGCCCATGCCGCCGAGACCGGCCGTCAAAATCCATTTGCCGGCGAGGCTGCCGCCATAGTGGCGGCGGCCAACTTCAACGAAGGTTTCGTAGGTGCCCTGCACGATGCCCTGGCTGCCGATATAGATCCAGGAACCCGCCGTCATCTGGCCGTACATCATCAGGCCCTTGCGATCGAGCTCGTTGAAATGATCGAGCGTCGCCCAGTGCGGCACGATGTTCGAATTCGCGATCAGGACACGCGGTGCATCGGCGTGGGTCCGGAAAACGCCGACCGGCTTGCCGGACTGGACCAGCAGCGTCTGGTCGTCCTCGAGCTCGCGCAGCGAAGCAACGATCCGGTCAAAGCTCTCCCAGTCGCGCGCGGCGCGGCCGATGCCGCCATAGACGACGAGCTCGCTCGGACGTTCTGCAACGTCGGGATCGAGATTGTTCATGAGCATGCGCAAGGGAGCTTCCGTCAACCAGCTCTTGGCGCTGATTTCGCTGCCGCGGGGCGCGCGGATGGTGCGTTCATTGTCCAGTCGGCGGTTCATGCGGAACACCTCGTCAGGCAAGTGTCGGAAACGGGTCGGTTGAAAGCTCGGCGAGCGCCGCAGCCGGCAGCGCGTCGGCTTCGACCAGCGCTGCAGCCCTGGCGAGATCGCCGGCCATGTAGCGGTCGGCGCCGAGCTGCGGCACCTGCTCGCGCAGTGCGGCGATGACGGCGGCGAGCGGCGCGCTGGTCGCATGCGGCGCGCGCAGCGTGATGCCTTGGGCGGCGACCAGCAGCTCAATGCCCAGGATGGTGGCGAGATTGTCCGCCATGTCAGACAGGCGCCGTGCAGCATGCGCGGCCATCGAGACATGGTCTTCCTGATTGGCGCTGGTCGGCGTCGAATCGATCGAGCACGCGGCCGCGCGCTGCTTGTTCTCGGCATAGAGTGCGGCCGCCGTCACCTCGGCGATCATGAAGCCGGAATTGATACCGGGATCGGGAGTGAGGAACGGCGGCAGGCCGAAATTGAGCGCGGGATCGACCAGCGTCGCGATGCGCCGCTCGCTGATCGCGCCGATCTCCGACAGCGCCAGCGCGATGGTATCCGCGGCAAAGGCCACCGGTTCGGCATGGAAATTGCCGCCAGAGACGATCTCGCCAGTCTCGACCAGGACGAGCGGATTGTCGGTGACGGCATTGGCCTCGATGATCAGCGTCCGCGCCGCCTGCACGATCAGGTCGAGCGCCGCGCCTGCGACCTGCGGCTGACAGCGCAGGCAATAGGGATCCTGCACGCGCTCGTCGCCTTCGAGATGCGACAGGCGGATGTCGCTGCCGTCGAGCAGCGCCATCAAGGTTGCCGCGGCCGCGATCTGTCCCGAATGGCCGCGCAGCGCCTGGATTTCGGGGCGGAACGGCGCCGTCGAAGCCATCGCGGCATCGACCGACAGCGCGCCGGTGACGAGCGCGGCGCGGGCCAGGCGAAATGCGCGCAGCACGCCGGAGACGGCGTAGGCAGTGGAGAATTGCGTGCCGTTGATCAGCGCGAGCCCTTCCTTGGGACCGAGCGTCAGTGGCGGTAGGCCGGCTGCGGCGAGCGCGTCGCTGCCTGATACGCTCTTGCCGTCGACGAACGCCTGTCCTTCGCCGATCATCACAGCGGTCATATGCGCGAGCGGCGCGAGATCGCCAGAAGCACCGACCGAACCCTGCTGCGGCACCAGCGGTGAGACGCGCCGCGCCAGCATGGCCTGCAGCTGCTCGATCACCTCGCGGCGCACGCCGGAAGCACCGCGCCCGAGCGAGATGATCTTCAGCGCCATCATCAGCCGGACAATCGGCTCGGGCGTCGCCGCACCGACGCCGCAGCAATGCGAGACGATGAGATTGCGCTGGAGCAGCGCGGTCTGGTCAGGTGGAATCCGCTTCGACGCCAGCTTCCCGAAGCCGGTGTTGATCCCGTACACGGGGACGTCGGCTCGCGCAGCCCTTGCAACGATCCCCGCGGCCGCGTCGACGCGCGGCCAGAACGAGGGATCGAGAACGACAGATGCGCCTTCGAGCACGCGCGCGAGATCGTCGAGGCTAACCGTTCCCGGCTTGACGACGATCGCTGCGCTCTCCTCCATCACTGTCCCCTCCACACCCGGCGGTGAAGCGGATTGAAGCCGATACGGTACACCAGCTCGGCGGGGCGATCGATGTCCCAGATCGCAAGGTCGCACCATTTGCCGGCCTCTAACGTGCCGGTATCATTGAGCACGCCGAGCGCTCGCGCGCCTTCGCGGGTGACACCCACAAGGCACTCGGCCACATTCATCCGGAACAGCGTCGCGCCCATGTTCATGGCGAGCAGCAGCGAGGTCAGCGGCGAGCTGCCCGGATTGCAGTCGGTCGCGAGCGCCATGGCAACGCCGTGCTTGCGGAACGCCTCGACCGGCGGTTTTTGCGTCTCGCGGATGAAGTAGAAGGCGCCGGGCAGAAGCACGGCCACCGTTCCGGCCTTCGCTATCGCCGCTGCACCGGCTTCGTCGGTGTGCTCGAGGTGATCGGCCGAGAGCGCCGAGAATTTTGCGGCGAGCGCAGCCCCGCCGAGATTCGAGAGCTGGTCAGCATGCAGCTTAACCGGAAGTCCGAGCCGCCTCGCCGTCTCGAACACCCGCCCCGTCTGCTCGCCGGAAAATGCGATCCCCTCCATGAAGGCATCGACGGCATCGGCGAGGCCCGCCTTCGCGACCGCCGGCAACATCTCCCTGCAGACGAGATCGATGTAGCGATCCTTGTCGCCATCGGCCTCTGGCGGCAGCGCATGCGCGCCGAGAAACGACGTGCGGATCGCGACCGGCCGCTGACGGCCCAGGCTTCGCGCGGCGGCCAGCTGCCGCATCTCGGTCTCGGTGTCCAAGCCGTAGCCGGACTTGATCTCGACCGTGGTGGCACCCTCGGCAATCAGCGCATCGAGCCGCGGCAGCGCGTGTGCTACGAGCTCGGCCTCGCTTGCCTTGCGCGTCGCGGCCACTGTCGAGACGATACCGCCGCCGGCGCGCGCGATCTCTTCGTAGCTCGCGCCCTTCAGGCGCAGCTCGAACTCATGGGCGCGGTTACCGCCATAGACCAGATGGGTGTGACAGTCGACGAGACCGGGCGTGATCCAGCGCCCTCCGCAATCGATCCGGTCGGCTGCATCGGCGCTCGCCGGAAAATCGGTCTGCGAACCCGCATAAGCGATACGGCCGCCGCGCGCGGCGATCACGCCGTGCTCGATCTCACCGAGATCGGGACCATCGGCCCGCATCGTGGCGAGCCGGGCGTTATGCCAGATCCGGTCGAAGCGTTCTGCCATGCAACTGTCCCTTCGCGTGGGATGCTTGACTTATATGTCTAGACATATAATCGTGTCGCGGTTCTGTCCAGCCGGCATGGAAACATGACACGACTGCATTTCGCCTCCGCGCTCCTGCCCTCGGGCTGGGCCAATGACGTGCAGGTGGTGATCACCGCCGGCGCGATCGCCGAGGTGACGCCGGGCATGGCGCCGGTCTCCGGCGATGAACGCCACGACATCGCGTTTCCGGGACTTGCGAGCCTGCACAGCCACGCTTTCCAGCGCGGCATGGCGGGTCTCGCGGAACTGCGCGGCGATAGCACCGACACCTTCTGGACCTGGCGCGAGACGATGTACCGCTTCGCGCTGGCGATGACGCCTGACGACGTCGCAGCGGTCGCGACACTGCTTTATGTCGAGATGTTGGAGCAGGGTTTTACCCGCGTCGGCGAATTCCATTATCTGCATCATGATCGCGACGGCTCGCCCTACGCCGACATCGGCGAAATGGCCGCACGCATCGCGCAGGCCGCCGAAGCTTCGGGTATTGCGCTGACGCTGCTGCCGAGTTTTTATGCGCATGGCTCATTTGGGGGCGCAGCACCGCATGCCGGCCAGCGCCGCTTCATCTGTACGGTTGATCAATTTTCCGCACTGATGGCTGCCTCGCGCAAGGCGATTGAACGACTGCCGGGCGCGAATATCGGCATCGCGCCGCACAGTTTGCGCGCGGTGACGCCGGCCGAGCTTGCACCGATCATTCCACTCGCGGAGGGCGGCCCGGTGCACATTCATGCCGCCGAGCAGGTGAAGGAAGTCGAGGATTGCCTGGCGTGGTCCGGACGACGTCCGGTGCAATGGTTGCTGGAGCACGCACCCGTCGATCAACGCTGGTGCCTCATTCACGCCACCCACACCACGGACGAGGAAGTCCGCGCCTTCGCTAGGACCGGTGCGGTCGCCGGCCTCTGCCCCATCACCGAGGCAAGCCTTGGTGATGGCATTTTCCCGGCGCGCGAATTCGTCGGTGCCGGCGGTGCCTTTGGCGTCGGCACGGATTCCAATGTGCTGGTCGGCGTCGCCGACGAGCTGCGTCAGCTCGAATATGGCCAACGGCTCAAGCACCGTGAACGCAACGTGCTCTCTGCCGGCGCAGGCCGCTCGACGGGACGCGCCCTGTTCGATCATGCGCTTGCAGGCGGTGCGCGGGCACTAGCCCAGATGTCAGTCGGTCTGACGCCAGGTGCACGCGCCGACATCGTCACGCTCGACATCACGCATCCCTCGCTGGCGGGGCGCGCGCGCGATGCCGCCATCGACGGCTGGATCTTCGCTGGGGGCAACGGCGCGATCGATTGCGTCTGGGCCGGCGGCGACAAGGTCGTCGAAGGCGGGCGGCACAGACTGCGCCAGGCCGCGCGCGAACACTTCAACGCATCGGTGCGGAGGCTCGTCGCATGAGCCTCGCCACAGATGCCGGCGACAAGCCGACGCTCTACAAGCGGATCCGCGCCGATATCGAGAAGCGCATTCTGACCGGCGAGTGGCCGCCCGGGCATCGCATCCCGTTCGAGCACGAACTGGTGGCGCGTTACGGCTGCTCGCGCATGACCGTGAACAAGGCGCTGTCGGAGCTCGCGCAAGCCGACCTGATCGAGCGGCGGCGACGTGCCGGCTCCTTCGTCCGCCGGCCGCAACACCAGTCCGCTGTGCTCAAGATCGCCGACATGCGCGCCGAGATCACCGCGCTCGGGCGCGATTACGGCTACGAGCTGATCGGCCGCAAGCTCCGCGCCGCGACTGCGGCCGACCGTGACCGCCTCGGTGTCAAGAAGGCCGGCAAGGTGGTCGCGATCACCTGCCGCCACAGCGCCGACAACGTGCCTTTCGCCGTCGAGGACAGGCTGATCGATCTCGCGTCGGTGCCGGATGCGGCGGCCGCAGATTTTTCGCGTGAGCCACCCGGCTCATGGCTGCTTCACCATGTTCCATGGACAGAGGCAGAGCATACGATCAGCGCTATCGTTGCGGACGATCGCACGGCCGAAGCGCTCGACATCGCCGTCGGCGCGCCCTGCCTCGTGATCGACCGCTATACCTGGCGCAGCGCACGCACGATCACCGCCGTGCGGCTGCTCTATCCCGGTGACTCTCACCGCCTTGTCGCCCGATTCAAGGGAGGCTGAGAGGACGATGTCGGCACAAATCGTGCAACGTTTCGGGCAACGGTCCATGAGGACCGACCAAGATCAACAGGACGTCAATCCATCGATCGGCAAGAGGACGACAATCATGCGTAGTTCGAAAGTATTTGCGGCAGTCATTGCACTTGCGGTCTCCACCCCCGTGCTCGCCGACGACGTCAAGGTCGGCGTCGGCATCTCCGGATGGACCGGGTTCGCGCCGCTGACGCTGGCGAAGGAAGCCGGCATTTTCAAGAAGAACGGCCTCGACGTCACCATCAAGAAGATTCCGCAGAAGGATCGCCATCTCGCGATCGCGTCCGGCGACGTCCAGTGCGCGGCGACCACCGTGGAGACCTGGATCTCCTGGAACGCCAACGGCGTCGCGACCAAGCAGATCTTCCAGCTCGACAAGAGCTACGGCGCCGACGGCATGGCCGTGCGCAACGAGCTTGCCGCGATCAAGGATCTGAAGGGCAAGACGGTTGCTGCTTCCGCGCCCGGTACCTCGCCCTATTTCGCGCTGGCCTGGATGCTCAAGAAGAACGGCTTGTCGGTGAAGGACGTCACTGTCGTGAACCTCGAGCCGGCGGCGGCGGCACAGGCCTTTGTCTCCGGCCAGAACGATGCCGCGATGACCTATGAGCCGTATCTGTCGACGGTTCGTGCCGCCCCCGACAAGGGCAAGATCATCGCGACCACGCTCGACTATCCGATGGTCATGGACACGTTCGGCTGCACGCCGAAATTCCTCACCGAGAACCCGAAGGCCGCCAAGGCGCTCGCCGACAGCTATTTCGAGGCCCTCGACATGATCGCCAAGGACCAGGCCAAGGCCTACGAGATCATGGGTGCCGACGTGAAGCAGAGCGGCGAGGCGTTCGGCAACTCGGCAAAATATCTGCGCTGGCAGGACAAGGCCGCTAACCAGAAATTCTTCGCCGGCGATTTCCTGACCTTCAACAAGGAGGCCGCCGACCTCCTGCTCGAGATCGGGATCATCAAGGCCGCGCCGAAGGTCGAGGATCTCTTCGACGCCAGCTATATCAAGTAAATCTCCCAGGAGCCGCCGGCCCCGTCTCGCCGCGGGGCCGGCAAACTTGTTCACCGCCCGGATAGACAGTTTGATGCGTCCCCTCGATCCCGTGACGTCAAGGCAGCGCGTGGCTTACGGCCTTGCGTTCTTCGTGGTGTTCGTAGCCCTCTGGTCCTGGGCGACCTTCGGCGGCCATGTGTCGAAGGTGTTCCTCGCCAACCCGCTGACCATGGTGCAGGAAGGCGTCGATCTGATCATCAAACAGGGCTTCCTGTTCGACATCGGCATGACGATCTGGCGCGTCGTCGGCGGCTTCGTGCTGGCCGCAATCATCGCGGTGCCGTTCGGCGTGCTGATGGGCGCGTACAAGCCGGTCGAGGCCTTCCTCGAACCGTTCGTTTCCTTTGCGCGCTATTTGCCGGCCTCCGCCTTCATTCCCCTCCTGATCCTGTGGGCAGGCATCGGCGAGCTGCAGAAGCTGCTCGTCATCTTCATCGGCTCGGTGTTCCAGATCATCCTGATGATCGCGGTGACCGTCGGCACCACGCGGCGCGACCTGGTCGAGGCGGCCTATACGCTGGGAGCCAGCGACCGCGGCATCATCCGCCGCGTGCTGTTGCCCTCTTCCGCGCCGGAGATCGCCGAGATCCTGCGGCTGGTGCTGGGCTGGGCCTGGACCTATGTCATCGTCGCCGAACTGATCGGCTCCTCCTCCGGCATCGGCCACATGATCACCGACAGCCAGGCGCTGCTCAACACCGGCCAGATCATCTTCGGCATCATCGTGATCGGGCTGATCGGCCTCGTCTCGGACTTCCTGTTCAAGGCGTTCAACGCGTGGCTGTTTCCCTGGAGGCTCGCATGACGATCCTCAAGATCGAACAGGTCTCGCGAACTTTTCCCGCGCGCCACGGCAACGCGCCAACGAGGGCGCTGGAGCCGACCGACCTTGTGATCGGCAACAACGACTTCGTCACCATCCTCGGCCCTTCCGGCTGCGGCAAGTCCACGCTGCTTCGCATCGTCGCCGGCCTCGATCGCCCGACCGGCGGACGTGTGGTGCTCGACGGACGCGAGGTGACTGGCCCGGGCGCCGACCGCGGCATGGTGTTCCAGTCCTACACGCTGTTTCCCTGGCTGACGGTGCGCGAGAACATCGCCTTCGGCCTTCGCGAGCGCGGCGTGCCCGAGGTGGAGCGAAACAAGGTCGCCGATGCCTTCATCCGCCAGGTCGGTTTGTCCGGCTTTGAGAACCATTGGCCAAAGCAGCTCTCCGGCGGCATGCAGCAGCGCACCGCGATCGCGCGCGCGCTCGCCAATGATCCCAAGATCCTGCTGCTCGACGAGCCCTTCGGCGCGCTCGACAACCAGACGAGAGCCCTGATGCAGGAAATGCTGCTCGGGATCTGGGAGCGCGACCAGAAGACCGTGCTGTTCGTGACCCACGACATCGAGGAAGCGATCTTCCTCGGCAGCCGCGTCATCGTCATGAGCGCGCGTCCCGGCCGCATCAAGGCCGAGATCAATGTGGACCTGCCGCATCCGCGCTCCTACAAGATCAAGACCACGCCCGAATTTGTGCAGTTGAAGGAACGGCTGGTCGAGGAGATCCGCACCGAGGCGTTGAAGGTTGCCGAGCATGCCTAACACCTTTTCACGCGCAAACGGCGAGCGCGTTCTCGCCGATCTCAATGCGCTCCGTGCCATTGGCGCGTACAAGACCGGCGTGCACAAGCCGACCTTCTCCGAGCCGCACAAGCTTTCGCTGGATTGGCTGGTGCAGAAGCTGCCCGACGCAGGCCTCTCCGCCGCGATCGACGGCATCGGCAATGTCTTTGGCACCAGCGCAAAGTCGGGACCCAAGCTGCTCGCGGGATCGCACCTCGAAAGCCAGAACTACGCCGGCTGGCTCGACGGCCCGCTCGGGGTCGTCTACGCGCTCGAAGCGGCCCGCGTGCTCAATGCCGATCCCTCGCTCGAAGGCGCGGTCGAGGTTGCCGCCTGGTGCGACGAGGAAGGACACTTTGGACACTTTCTCGGTTCGCGCTCCTATGTCGGCCAATTGACCGAGACCGACATCGATGCCGCACGCGACCGCACCAGCGGCCGCACCATGCGGGCCGCACTTGCCGACATGGGGCTCGCAGGACGACCACGCATCGCCGCCGAGCCGGGCCGGCACGTCGGATATCTGGAAGCCCATATCGAGCAGGGCGACACGCTCGAAAGCGGTCGCCTTGCGATCGGCGTCGTCACCTCCATCGTCGGCATCTGGCAATACCAGATCAATTTCGTCGGTGAACAGAATCACGCCGGCACGACCCGCATGGCTGCACGGAAGGATGCCGGGCTGGCGCTGGCAAAGTTCTGCGTCGCGATCGACGAGCGTTTCCCCGAGAGCTGCGGCCTGCGCACGGTCTGGACCACCGGCCGCATCACGCTCGATCCGGGCGCACCGAGCATCATTCCGGGTGCGGCCGAAATGCTGTTCCAGATCCGCGACGACGATCCTTCCGTCGTCGCACGGCTGGAAGAACTGCTGCGGAGCATGGCGGACGAGGTCAGCGCGAACGGCCCCTGCACCGTCACCGTGGACAAACTGCGCACCGGTGCGCCGGCCATGATGAACGCGGGCATCCAGGACGCGATCGAAGCCGCGAGCAAGGCCCTGGCCGGCGGACGGTCCATCCGCATGCCCAGCGGCGCCGGCCACGACGCGCAGATGCTGGCGACAATCATGCCCGCGGGCATGCTGTTCGTACCGTCGATCGGCGGCATCAGTCATCACTGGACCGAGAACACCGCCGACGTCGACATCGTCACCGGCGCCCAGGTGTTTGTCGACGCTTGCCAGCGGATACTCGGCGGCTAGAACGATTACAGACACAGCTTCGCATCCTCGCGGCGTGTTTCGCCCGAGCTTTGCTTCGTCGCTTCACCCTCTTGTCCAAGAGGGCGCAGGGAAGGCCGGGTGCCGGCTGGCACCCGC
>NZ_JBVVPP010000036.1:0-49430 GCF_055811315.1 Bradyrhizobium sp. MI1.4
CGCAGTCGCAAAAGCTCGGGAAAATCGCGGCTACCAGTCCACGACTCCGCATAATCCCGCGCTACGCATAATCCGCTCGGCCCACGTAGATGCGGTGGCTGGGAGCGTTGTCGTTGGAGCGGTTGGTCTCGGCGACGATACGGACGCCCTTGGCTTGCAGGCTCAGGGTGACGATCTCGCCCTGGAAGTCGTTGCCGACCTTCTTGAAAGAACCGATGTTAGCCATGTCACTTCTCCTGTTGTGTTTCGAGCCCGCGACCACCGCGGCCTCGTTGGCGATCTAAAGGCCGAGGACGATCGGCGACGCACCCGCTCGGGCCGGAGCGCAGCGGAGGACGCCGTTGTTGCGACTTTCTTGCCTCGCGAGGAATGGGCGAAGCCCAGGGGAAGAAAATCGCATCAAAGGCGTTGCGGCTCAGACGATCGAGGCGCAGCCGGTCTTCGGCCAGATCAAGCCATCAAAGAGGCCACGTGGTCTGCGTGCTGAACCGCAATCTTGAGGAGAAGACTGGCGAATCTCGGTTCTGCTGAATAAGGGGTTGGTACGGTTCGGCGCAGAAAGAGAAACAATCTGCCGCAAAGGGCGGTATTGTCCCGGAAGGAATGATCGAGCGCGGCGCGCCGCTCCACCGCAGCCATGTGGGCCGGACAGAGATTGGTAGGGCTTGCTTGAAGCGCTCCGAGGAGAAGCCCTGTTACTTCTCGCTTAAGCGCGACGACCCCTCGTTCAACGTGGCGCCCTGTGCGCCGTTCGACCGATGATGGCGACCAAGCCTCATCACCCTTGCGTGGCGGCTGTGAGAACTGGTTGAGGCGCATTCTCCACCACCCCGGCCGACTCCGACGGGAGGGTCTCCGCGAACACGGTCAAGCGTGTCCATGCCGTGCCGCCGATGCAAACCGCTCCTAGGCATGCGAACGCCTCGCGCCAAGCCAGTGAAGGCACCCCGATCTGCGATAGAGCAAACACCACATGATAGCCGGCGATCGCTGCGGGGACCGTGAATACGGTTGCGATCGCGACGCGCAAGGTCAAGGACCGACCAACGGCGACGGCGACCTGACCAGCGGCAAGCGTCAGCGTGCCAGAAGCAATTCCGATAAGCGGTGCGCCGAAGACGCCCGCGCCATGACGAAATGCCAACATCCCGACACTGAGTGCGACGAAAAATGGCAGGGCATACACAGCGAGCGCAAAGATGGCCCAGCAGAACAAGCCAATGCCGAGTGTGTTGAGAACAAGCCCAAGCGCGAGCATGGTGGTGGCTCCATGTGCATGGATTTATCAATCGCGCCTTCCACCACCACCACGGCGCAGTTTTGGATGTAAAAACGAAACGAGGCGGAGTTGCGGCGTGCAACTCCACCTTGGCGTCTTCGAGGCGACGGCGCTCATGCGCCGCCGAACTTCCAGACGGGAATGCCGAGCCGCTTCGCCTTGTCGGCGAGATTGTCCTGAATTCCCGTGCCCGGGAAGTGCATGACGCCGATCGGCAGAAGCTCAAGCATCGCATCGTTGCGCTTGAAGGGGGCTGCCTTGGCGTGCTTCGTCCAGTCAGGCTTGAAGGCGATCTGTGGCACCTTGCGATTGGTCGCCCATTTCGAGGCGATCAGTTCGGCACCCTTGGGCGAGCCGCCATGGAGCAGGACCATCTCGGGATGCTTGACATGAACCTTATCGAGGCGATCCCAGATCAGATGATAGTCGTTGAAATCGAGCCCGCCAGTGAGTGCGATCTTCGGCCCCGGTGGCAACATGACCTCAGTCTCGGCGCGGCGTTTTGCTGCGATGAAGTCACGGGAGTCGATCATTGCCGCGGTGAGCGTTCGGTGATTCACCAATGATCCCGACCTCGGACGCCAAGCTGAGCCGGTGTGGACCTCAAATTGCTCGATGGCCTGATCCCGGAAGAGCTCCAGGCAATTGCGGCGCTCAATCAGCGTGATGCCTTCGGCAGTCAGGCGCTCGAGTTCGACCGACCGCACTTCCGATCCGTTCTGCTCGCGCTGGCTCTTATGCTGCGCCTGTTCGTTGTCGTCGAGCTGCCGTTCGATGCGGTCAACGGCACGATGGAACAGATTGACGGTCGACCAGAGCAGATCGTCAAGGTCCGGCTCAAGCCGCGTGTCGTTCAAGGTCGCAACAAGGGCGTCAAAGATATCGACCACGGCGCCGACGATCATCTTGCCCTCCGGGAGCGGTCTTGGATCGGGCTGGTCATCTAAGGGACGATAGCCGAAGAGCTGTAGTTCGGTGAGGACGTGGTCGGTTGGAGATGTGGCGTGCGGCCGTTCGATGTCGTCATGGTCGGTCATGAGAAGGGGTCCTTTGCCGGATCGGCCGCGACCATCGCGGCTTCGTGGCGATCCTCTGACGGCAGGCGGAACGGGTCAGCACCCGACGGGGCCGAAGCGACAGCGGAGGATGGCGGAGGCCGGCTATTTTGCTTCGCGATGCAAAGCGCGCAGCCAACCGCATGATGTGTCTTCGCATCGCGGGCGCGCGGCGGAAAATAGCCGGACGCAGCCATTGCCGGCCCGGGCCGCTTGCCGTCCGATCGCCCTCTAGAAGGCCGAGGTCGCGTCCTCTTCCGGTATTGGCCTCGCCTATGACCGGCCTGGCAGCGTCGATCGAGGACCGGGAGCTATTCCGCGGCCACCCTCAACGAATGCAGGAAGCGGACGAGGTCTTCCGGTACGAGTTGAACCCGCAGCGCTGCTTGGAGGGCATCGTGACCGAAGACATGCAGATCTTCGTTGAAGTCGCCCAGCCGGGGTGACAGCGCGATCGCTTCAATGCCGGCGTCGGCTGCGCGCTGGCTGAGAATAGCCTGCACCGCATCGCCGGCGGCGTCGGCGTCCTGGGCAATGTAGAGCCGGCGCAGGCTCGAGGGCAGCAACATTGCCGAAAGGTGATTGGCCGATAGGGCTGCCGCCATCGGCATAGTCGGCAGCACGTACCGCAGCGACAGCATGGTCTCGATACCCTCGCCGGCAACGAGCACGTCGTCGACCACATCGAACCGAACGGCATTGCCGAGCAGGTCGCCCATGGCGCGTCGTGGCGTATCGATCGGAGCCTTGCCCAGCCGAACGCGATCGAAGCCGTCCGGATCAAGCCAGGTGCGATGCACGCCAGTGATCCGTCCAACTAGATCCGTGACGCAGGCAATCATCGCCGGCCACGTTTCCGTCGGCAAATGCTCGTCCGGCCGATAGTAGCAGCGTGGGTGAAAGCGCAGGGAGCCACCATGGTGGATGCGGGTTATTCCGCGGCGCTGCAAGTACGTTTCAGCCACTGTCCCTTCGATCGGACTGGATATCGCAAAGAGCCGACGGGCAGCCGCCTGCGATCCCGCCGGTACTGCCGGACCAATAGTCCTTTGGACGAGCTCGGGTTCAGCGCGGGGCAGTCTCAAAAAACGTCTTGCCTCCTGCGCGACTTCGCGGAAGTCGCGCAAGCCTAGGCTTTCACGGATGATGTCGAGGAGATCGCCATGCTCGCCGGTCGCAGCATCAGTCCACTTGCCCGCCGGCCCCTTCGGCGATTCCTGGAGCCGCACGAACAGTGAGCGGCCCGGGGTGTTGTGCACGTCGCCGACCACCCAGTACCGCCCCGCCCGCTTGCCATTGGAGAGATAGTGTCGGCACACCGCCTCAGCCTCGCGCGCGAGGCGGCGTGCTAGCTCGGAGGCTTCGCGGGGCATTAGGCGGCCTCCCGCTCACTGATGCGCGCGACCGGATAGGTGTCGAGCACCTGCGACAGGATCTCGACGCCGCTCGCATCCGTCGGCACGAACATGCGCAGCTTCCAGGAGATGATCTCTCCAAAGAGGCCATAGGCCCGCAAACGGTCGCGCATCGTGTCGTTGAACCCAGACAGTTCGATGCGGTATGCGCCCATTACGCGGACGCGGCAAAGCTGGAGCCCTTCCGCAAGCTCGAGGACGGTCCGTCCCTCCACGAGTGCGGCAAAGGCAGCGTGCGGCGTCAACGCCGGCGCGTCAGCCTCAAGGGCGCTCGCGACCCAGGTCGCCGAGACCTTGCGGCCGATGATGCGTTCGCCCGCGTCGGTCTGGAGCCGATACACCCGTGTCGACTCGTTCGGTAGCCGCTTCCAGATCGGGAGCAGCAAGCCGGCCACGACATGGATTGTCCTGTCCGTATACTCGGGCACATCGGCGAGCTCTGCCAGCCAGGCCGCGGCGAAGCGTTCGCGGTCAGCGTCCACCCAATCGCTTTCCGCCATGACGGCCAAGGGGACGGTGTGCTGCTCCATCAGCCGGATCAGGCGGACGCGCCGCTCGATCTCGCCATCATCGAGCATGACGCTCGCTGCCGGAACCTGCACGGTTGCCCGCCCCGAGCGCTCGTTGATCAGCAGGACGGAATGGCGATCGGAGACACGAGCAAGAGCATCATCCAGCCTCAGAGGATGATTGCGCTGGCGCTGGGTGATCGTGAGAAGCCGGGTCTCGGCACCGGTGCCGGGATGAGCATAGATTGGCCGCCGGTCGGTGACCACAAAGCTCTCGGCGCGGAGCGTTTCCAGCCCGAGGTCATAGGTGCCCGAGGCAACCGCGCCTTCGATCCGGGCCGTCAGTAGCTGCTCGAAGACGGTGAACAGGATGTTCTGAAGATCGATCGTGAGCGCGAGCAACCTGTTCAGGAAGGTCGTGATCGGCGGCAGGTCATCCCTGAGCCCATTGGCATCCGTGAGTTTCAAGCCGGTCGCATCCTCGAATCGCTCGAGCGAGCAGCCCTCGACCTTGCCGCGTGCCAGCAGCGTGTAGAGCTGACGCAACGCGTCGCGGCCGTACTGGCTTTCGAGATTGTCCTCGGGCCGGAACAGGCCCTGCCCTCCGGTCTGGCGCTGACCGCGCGTGATGGCTCCCAACGTGTCGAGCCGGCGCGCAATGGTGCTCAAGAAACGCTTTTCGGCCTTCACGTCGGTCGCGATCGGACGAAACAGCGGGGGCTGCGCCTGGTTGGTCCGGTTGGTGCGGCCGAGCCCCTGGATCGCAGCGTCCGCCTTCCAGTCGGGCTCAAGCAGATAGTGGACCCGCAGGCGGCGATTCCGCGCCGACAGCTCGGCGTGGTAGCTCCTCCCCGTGCCGCCCGCGTCCGAGAACACGAGAATCCGCTTGACGTCATCCATGAAGGCGGAGGTCTCGGCGAGGTTGGCCGAAGCTGCCCGGTTTTCGACGACCAGCCGGTCGCCCTTGCGAACGATGCGGCGCGAGCGCCCGGTTACCTCGGCGACCATGTCGGTGCCGAAGCGCTGGACCACCTGGTCCAGCGCCCCAGGCACCGGCGGCAGCGAGGCGAGTTTCTCGATCAGGCGGTCGCGGCGGGTGACGGCCTCCCGGCTCTCGGCCGGTTGGCCGTCGCGATAGACAGGCCGGGAGCAGAGATTGCCTTCCGAGTCGGTAAAGGGCTCGTAGAGCTGGACCGGAAAGGAATGGGCGAGATAGTCGAGGACATACTCGCGCGGGGTGATGTCGACGTGGACGTCGCCCCAGTCCTCCGTTGGAATCTCGGCGAGCCTGCGCTCCATCAGCGCTTCGCCCGTCGACACGATCTGGATGACAGCGGCGTGGCCGGCCTCAAGGTCGCGCTCGATCGATCGGATCAGCGAAGGCGTCTTCATCGAGGTCAGGAATTGGCCAAAAAAGCGCTGCTTGGCGCTCTCGAAAGCAGATCGCGCGGCCGATTTGGCCTGGCCGTTCAGCGTGCCGGTCGCGCCGGTGATGTTGGCGGCCCGCACTGCGGCGTCGAGATTGTTATGGATGACGCTGAACGCGCCGGCGTAGGCGTCATAGATCCGAACCTGCTCGGGCGTGAGCTGGTGCTCGACGAGCTCGTACGCGACGCCCTCGTAAGAGAGCGAGCGGGCGGCGTAGAGGCCGAGCGCCTTAAGGTCGCGCGCGAGCACCTCCATGGCGGCGACGCCGCCCTCCTCGATCGCCTCGACGAACTCGGCGCGGGTGGCGAACGGAAAATCAGCGCCGCCCCACAGGCCGAGCCGCTGGGCATAGGCGAGGTTGTGCACTGTGGTGGCGCCGGTTGCGGAGACATAGACGACGCGGGCATTCGGCAAGGCGTGCTGGAGCCTCAGGCCCGCGCGCCCCTGCTGAGACGCCGCCTGATCACCGCGCTCGCCCTTCTGGCCTGCCGCGTTCTGCATCGCGTGGCTCTCGTCGAAGACGATCACTCCGTCGAAGTCGGAGCCCAACCATTCGACGATCTGCCGAACGCGCGAAAGCTTCTCGCCACGCTCATCGGTGCGCAGCGTAGCGTAGGTGGTGAAAAGGACGCCTTCCGCGAGCCGGATGGGTGTGCCCTGCCGAAACCGGGAGAGCGGCGTAACCAGCAGGCGCTCCATGCCTAGCGCGGACCAGTCGCGCTGCGCGTCTTCGATCAGCTTGTCGGATTTGCTGATCCAGACCGCGCGGCGGCGGCCTTTGAGCCAATTGTCGACAAGGATGCCTGCGACCTGCCGGCCCTTGCCCGCGCCGGTGCCGTCGCCCAAGAACCAGCCGCGGCGAAAGCGCACGGCATGTTCTGCATCGTCGCGCGCGGCCGCCACAACGTCAAAGGTCGCATCCAGCGTCCAGGAGCCCGCAAGAAACTCGGAATGCGCCTCGCCGGCATAGATGACGCTCTCGAGCTGGGCGTCGGACAGGATGCCATCCGCCACGAGTTTGGCCGGCAGGTGGGGCCGGTAAGACGGCTTCGGCGGCGCGACCGAGGCCATCGCGGCGGACTGCACGAGTTTGGTCGGATGCGCATGCGTGTCCGGAATACGGATCGCCTGCAGCGCGTATTCCTCATAAAGCGCATCGGTCAGCCGAGCGCCTTCTGGCGGCGACCATTCGACTGTCTCATAGGTCAGTTCGGCGCCTTCTGGCGCTACGGTGGTCGAAGCGGACGATGGGCGTGGCGCCGAGGCGCCGACCGCTCGTAATACTGCAGGGCACCTGACGACATCGACCGCTACCGGCGTCGCGATGGGCAACCTCGAGGGCACATGCTGGGTCACCCACTCGAGCAAAGTGGCGACATCGCTCGCCATGCCCGGTGAAGCCGGAAAAACTTTCGGGTCTGCGACGGGCTGCTTGTCGATCACAAGCAGTCGTGTGTCGGTCTGCGTTCCGTGTTTCGCATAGACCGCGCCGTCCATGGCGGCAGAAAATACCACCCGCCCGCTCTCCTGGAGACGAACGAAGGCTTCTCGCCATGCCGGATTGTCGGGCGCAAGGCTCGCGCCGGTGATGGCGACCAGACGCCCGCCGTCGGAAAGACGCGCCAATGCAGAGGCGATATGCCGGAGAGCCGCGTCCGCCATACGTCGATCGACATTCACCAACGCCGAGAACGGCGGGTTCATCAGGACGACGCTCGGCACGACGCCCGCATCGAGGTGATCATCGATCTGGGCGGCGTCGAACCGCGTCACCTTAACGTTGGCGAACAGTTGGTCGAGCAACGCCGCGCGGGCCTCGGCCAGCTCGTTCAATACCAATGCGCCGCCGGCGAGCTCGGCGAAGATGGCAAGCAAGCCAGTCCCCGCGGAGGGCTCCAAAACCCGGTCGGACGGCGTGATACCAGCCGCGGTGCATGCGGCAAGCCCCAGCGGGATCGGCGTTGAGAATTGTTGAAGGGCCTGGCTGTCCTCGGAGCGCCGCGTGTGGGTCGGCAGGCAGTTCGAGATTCTCGCGAGCATCGGCAGCATCGCGGCCGTCGAGCCGGCCTTGACACGGATGGCGGGACCAAACTTGCGAAGAAATAGAACAGTTGCCGCCTCGCATACGTCATAGGCGGTCTTCCATTTCCAGGCGCCAGCGGCGTCGGAAGCGCCGAAGGCAGCTTCCATGGCGGTGCGCAGGACAGCGGCATCGATGCGACGTCCGCACTCGAGATCAATCACGAGCTGTCGCGCGGCCCTGATGGCGCCGGAGGTGAGACTTGCAGCGGCACGCATCGAGAGCGGCGCGGCGGCAGCGCCGCCGGCGAGAGATTCGGTCATGGCAGGATTTCTTTCAGAGAGCAGGAGCGGGTCGAACCATCAGGCGCTCTCCTTTAAGACCCGACGGCTCAAGACCTTCCCGGCCCGGCTCTCCCTCTCAGCCCTCGCCCACAAGAATGGGGACCGGCACGGCACACCGGTCCCCAAGCGATTGCCGGACGGCCGAAGCCATCCCGTTCTAGATGTCACTCAGCCGCGTCGAGCTGTTGCGGATCATCCTCGCCCGCGTTGTCCCGATCCTCGTCCTCGCCGAGGAATTCGGGCAGCGGGCCCGCTTCACTCTCCTGCTCCACTGACGCCGCATTGGGATCGACGAGACGCAGCGGCTCCGCTAGCCACCCCGAACCATCGAGAAGACGCTCAGCTTCCTTGGCCATGTCGGCCTTCTTCAGGTGGTCGATCAATTGCGCCGAAGACTCGCCTCTCGCTTCTCGCACCGCCTCCAGAATGCGAGGCTTGGTGACCCGGCCGAGATAATTGTCGACGGAGGGCTTCCACCCCGCTTGAACCAGGTCGAGGCCGACGGCACGTGCCAGCACATCGGCCTGGTCGAGCCGGGTGCGGACGCCGTGGGCGGAGACGCGGCCCTGATTGTAGCGGTTGGCCGGCTCATAGAGAGCGTTGACCGCAAACGACGCGCAGTGCGCGAACAGCGATGCCTGTGCACCACCATCGAGAGCCGTCAGCGCGTCCCAAAGATCGTTCTCGCCCTTCGGCAACCGTGCTTTCCAGGACTCATGCCGCGCCTCGACGGCCTTCGCCGACGCGCTTTCCCTCAAGCCAGGCGCTTGAGCCGGAAAGGCCGGCGTCCGAAGGCCGATCTCGAGGCAGCTTCTAGACGACGCGAACCGGTAAAAGGCCGTCAGCACGAAGTTGTGCAGCACCGCCTGGAACGCAATCGCAGGATTTTCTGCCAGCGCATCCCGCAACGCCAGCGTGCGATGCGCCGTCAGTTCAGTGATGAGGCGATCCGGCAGAGGTTTTGTCGCGTCCTCATCATCGTCTTCGGTATCAGCAGCGCCTCCCGCGACCGCGATGACTGTGCGCTGGATGGAAGCACCAGCCGCTTTCCCTTCGGTCGATTGCGTATCGGCACCCTGCTCCACATCGGGATCGACTTGAGGCACCTCGTCTTCCGGCCGGACATAACCCCGGTCCACCGAAAGCCGTCCTTCGGAATCGATGCTGACGAAGACGCCGGCCCGGGCAACCTCGGCCGGATCGTAAGTCTTAGGCCAGCCTTCGAGCGCCAGCAGCGCCGCTTCGATCGCGCCGAGACGCTGGTCGACCTCTTCGGGCAGCTCATCCGCATGTTGATATTCGGTTTCAAGCTTCGCTTGCTCGGCGCTGAGAGCGTCGATGGTGGCCTGCTCCTCGCAGTTGAGATCGACAGGTTGGCCTTCCAGCTCGCGCAGGCGTGTCGTGTGGCCGTAGGGGAAGTCAACGGCGACTGATATCCATTTCCATCCCTCCGCCGCAATTGCTTCCGCCTCGGCTTTGAGCTTCTCTGTCACGAGACGGTCGAGCAGAGCGACATCCTGGAGCCAGCCGCCATCATCGTGCTCGAACAGATCCCGCAAAATCCCGCCGCCAGCCTGTTCGTAAGCGTCCAGCCCGATGAACTGAACGCGGCGATCGGACGCGCGAACGGTATTTTCGGTGAGCATGCGCCGGATCTGGTAGGGCTCATCATAGCCGGACCGGCTGACGTTCTCCCAGACCTGCTCCTGCCTGGCGTGATCGGCTGTCACAGAGAAGGCCATGAGCTGCTCGAGGGTCATTCCGTCCTCAGCATAGACGTCGTGCAGCTTTGGCGACACGGACGCCAGCCGGAGGCGTTGCTTCACGACGACCGGCGATACGAAGTGCCGGGCAGCAATGTCCTCGTCCGATAGTCCGGTACGACTCAGGGTCTGGAATGCCCGGAACTGATCGAGCGGATGAAGCCCTACCCGCTCGTCATTCTCTGCAAGCGAGTCGTCTTCAGCGATACCCCCTTCGCGCACGACACAAGGGACGACTTGCGTCTTCGCCATGCGCTTCTGCTTCAGGAGAAGCTCCAGCGCGCGATAGCGCCGGCCTCCGGCGGGCACCTCGAACATGCCAGTCTCATTGCCTTCGGCGTCCACGACCGCTCGCACATTGAGACTCTGCAGGAGCGTACGCTGCGCGATACTTTCGGCGAGTTGCTCGATGGAAATACCCGCCTTCACATGACGGACGTTGGACTGGCTCAGCACCAGCTTGTTGAACGGAATATCGCGTGAGGGCGACAAGGTGATCTTTTGGACAGCCTTCGTCATATCGATTCTCCACGACGGGCAGCCGAGAGCCTCTCTCTCGGCCTCCAACCCGTCACGGAAACGACAGCGCCCCTCTTACTCTTGTACCCGCGGCCACCAAGCAGAACCTCAGGCCGCCTGCTGGTCATCCGTCATCATGTCGACGACAGGTTCTGGGAGGAATCCAAGAAGATAATCCGCAACCTTGCTGGCTTGGGAAGCGGCCCGGACAATTGCACGATGGTCCTCGCGCAACACGTCAAGCCACGATCCAATATAATCGGCGTGCCGCACCGTCGGCACGATACCGAGTGACGCGCAACCGAACGCAGACGCGATTTCCGCAATCAACTCCTCAAAGGCATACTTCCTGGTACCAAAGCTGCCCGACAAGTCGCGGTTTAGACGTGATGGATGGCCGCTGGCATGCACGTTATGCCGATATCGGCATAAGGCGCATAATGCCGCGATCCAGATTATGCCGCATCTGCTCGGCTGGGCCCGGTTGGCGGCATGATCGCGCCAATCCCATTCGGCATAATCTTCGTCGCTCCAACAACAAGGAGCACGAAGATCATGTCTCAATATTTGCAGACCTGCATCGAGCCGCATCTTGGCTCGTTCGCAGCGAGTTTTGCGGCGGAGAATTACAGCGCCGGAACGGTCAAGACCTACCTATCGATCCTACGGAAGGTGGGTCACGCGATGGACGTCCAGGGCATCGGTCCTTCAGCGTTGACGCTCGATATGGCCGAGCATCTGGGACGCAAGGTGCCGCGTAAGAAAACCGGCACGATATGGCCGTATAGGTTGGCCCGCCGGTTCGCGCAGCATCTCCTCGATATCGGCGTGACGCATCCAGTGCCGTTGAGCGAGGCGCAGCAAGCGCGTGCGGCCCTACTGGCGGACTTCGAGACCTATTTGGTCAAGCATCGCGGCCTTAGCCCGCGGACGATCTATCACACGCTGCGGTTCGCCAACCGGTTCCTCGATCATCGCTTTGGCGATGCGATGGTTGATCCGGGGCGGTTGCGGCCCGCCGACGTGATCAGCTTCCTTGAGCACGTAATGGCAAGTGCGCGGCGCGACAAGACGGTAGCGACGCATGTTCGTATCTTCCTGCAATATCTGTTCGGCAGTGGCGCGACAGCGACCAATCTAGCTCTGAGTCTGCCTAGAACGGCGAAACGCTGGGGAGCACGACTGCCGCGCCATCTGGTGCCCGAGGGCGTTGAGGCGGTGCTCGCCTGCGTGCGCGACAACCCGCGGCACGGGGCTCGGGACTATGCGATGCTGCTCATCATGGCCCGGCTTGGCTTGCGTGCTGCCGAGGTCATCGCGATCCGGTTGGACGACGTCGACTGGCGCGCGGGCGAACTCTTGGTTCGTGGCAAGGGCAAACTCCACGATCGCGTGCCGATCAGCTCGGAGGTTGGCGATGCGCTGAGCCGCTATCTGCGCGAGGAGCGCGGCCCCACGTCTTGCCGCATGATGTTCGTTACCCATCGCGCGCCACACCGTCCGTTCAATGACAGCCAAATCGTCAACGCCGTCCTAAAGGATGCCCTGAAGGCGACCGGCCAGAAACCGGTGACGCCCTATGTGGGATCGCACCTGCTGCGTCATAGCCTTGCGGTCCAGTTGGTGAACTCGGGTGCATCGCTCGACGAGGTGGGCGACGTGCTGCGGCATCGCTCACGCACATCGACCATGATATATGCCCGTCTCGACATAGATGGGCTGCGATCGATAGCAATGCCCTGGCCCGTAGTGGGAGGCGCGCAATGAGCCTCACCTCCCAACTCGATCGCTATCTGGCCGTGCGGCGCAGCCTCGGCTACGACCTGAGCACCAGCGAGCGCATCCTCCGCCGCTTCACGCGGTTTGCCGACCGCGAGCGTGCGACGCATATCGACACGGCGCTGTTCCTGCGCTGGCATGCTACGCTCGACGAGGCCAACGGCAGGACGCGAGCGGCGCGGCTTACCGTCGTGCGCCTCTTCGCGCAGTGGCTAAGTAGCTTCGATCTGGCGCATGAAGCCCCGCCCCGGGGATTGTTGCCGAATACCGTGATGCGCTCCCGACCGTATATCTACAGCGACGCGGAAGTCGCTTCGATCATCGCGGCCGCAATGGCACTTCCGTCGATTTGCGGATTGCGCGGGCTGACCTGCTCGACGCTGTTCGCACTCATCGCGATCACGGGCCTGCGCGTCAGCGAGGCGCTCGCGCTCGATGGAGACGACCTCGATGCCGATAATGGTGCGTTACGCGTCCGACAAGGTAAGAACGGTAAGGAGCGACTGCTGCCGCTCGACCCCAGCGCCGTCGAGCGACTGCTAGACTATCGCGTCAAACGCGACCGGTTGATCGGTCATCCGGCGAAGCCGATGTTCATAACTGACAAGGCGACTCGGCTCACCGACTGTGGGGCCCGCTACAACTTTGCGCAAGCATGCCAGCAGATCGGATTGCGATCCGAGCAGCAGTACCAGCGGCACGGCCGGGGACCGCGCATCCACGACCTGCGCCACACCTTCGCCGTGCGTACGATGATCAACTGGTACCGGACTGGCAAGGACCCGGCGCGCGAGATGATCCGGCTGACGACCTATCTGGGTCATAGCAACCCTTCTGGAACATATTGGTATCTGGAGGCGGTCCCGGAGCTGCTCGATCTAGCGATGGGCCGCGCCACCGCGAGCGGCGGGGAGATGGCACAATGAGCACCATCGCCTTACCAGCGCTGATCCAGCGCTTCTTCACCGAGCGGCTTTGCACGCAACTGGAGGCGAGCCGACATACGGTCGCTGGCTATCGCGATACGTTCCGGCTACTGCTCAGGCACGCGAGCACTCGCCGCAACAAGCCGCCAGTCAACCTGACGGTCGAAGATATCGACGCCGATCTGGTCGCGGACTTCCTCGCCCATACCGAGACCACGCGGGGCAATAGCGCCCGCAGCCGCAACACCCGGCTCGCGGCGATCCGATCGTTCTTCCGCTTCGTCGCGATGACCGATCCGACCTGGCTACTACACTGCCAGCGTATCCTGGCCATGCCCAACAAGCGCTATGTGAAGTGTGCAGTTACGTTCCTCGATGCCGAAGAGATGGCGGCGTTGCTGGCGGCTCCGGATCGCACCACATGGGCGGGCCGGCGCGATCATGCTCTGCTGTTGCTCGCAATCCAGACAGGCCTGCGAGCTTCCGAACTGGTCGGCCTTACCCGGGGCGATGTCGCGCTTGGAACCGGCGCTCACATCCGTTGCATGGGCAAGGGCCGCAAGGAGCGCGCCACCCCACTTCGCCGCGAGACAGCCAAGCTGCTGGCGACGTGGATCGGCAACGACAAAGACCAGAGCAAGCCGCTGTTCCCGTCGATCCGGGGCGAACGGCTGAGCCGTGACGCTCTTGAGCATCTGGTCCGCAAGCACTGCCTCACGGCGTCGCGCGCGTGCCCGAGCATCGGCACCAAGCGGGTCACACCGCATACGCTGCGCCACAGCACGGCGATGGACCTGCTCCATCATGGCGTCGATCCTGCGGTGATCGCGCTCTGGCTTGGTCACGAGAACGTCGAGACCACCCAGATCTACATCCACGCCGATATGCGGATGAAGGAAAAGGCGCTCGCTCTCGTCGCCGCACCATCCGCGCCGCCGGGTCGGTTCCGGCCGGACGACAAACTGCTCGCGTTCCTTGAAGGGCTCTGATTATGCCGAACAGCCGCATGGCCAACACCGGGATATCCAGCCTCCAACAGAGGCCATGCGGCATAATCTGGATCGCGGCATTATGCGCCAGCTCGTGCAAGGCCGTTCGATGCCAATTGATCGGCTCAAAATAAGCTTGTGGGGGCGGCACCTGCACATAATCTTCCGTCGGTGCATAGAAGGCGCGGTTGCCGCCGATGCGGAAATCGATGCCGGTCACCTTGATCAGGTATTCGACCTGCGGCTCGATCAGGCCGGGCGGCGGAGGCGGCGCCGTTGTTGCGATCTCGGGAGGCAGGCCGTCGCATTGATCGCTGTTGAAAACCGTGAAGCGCTTGAGGAACGGAATGGCCTGCGCTTCCTCGCCGTTCTCGCTCGCGCGGCGCTTTTCATCGACTGGCACAAAGCGGTCGGCATAGACGACGGTCGTGCCGCGCTCACCTTTGCGGACGTGACCACCGAGCGACAGCGCCTGACGGAATGTAAGCCAGCTCTGACCTGTGAATGCGCGCTCAGTGGCTGCTCCCCAGAGAATCAGAACATTGATGCCGCTATACTGACGGCCGGTCGCGGCGCTTTTCGGTATGGCCAAAGGCGCCTTCGCCGCCGCGCTGCCCCATGGCTGGACCCACGGCACTCGACCAGCCTCCAGCTCGGCGATGATCTTGTTGGTAATATCGTCATAAAGGCTTGCCCGGTCCTCACCGGTGCGCGCCCGAGGATGATGTCTGGACATCGCGGATCTCCGCGACGGGCGCCGCGAGCCTCTCTCGCAGCCAGTAACCCGTCACGGCAAAACCGCGCGAGACTCTTACTCTCGCCTCTGCCTGAGAGAATGCGAAATCTGGGACGCAGCCCGCCTTCCATTGGACGTTCATGGGAATTGCGTCGAGCTACCTAGGGCCGAAGGCGCGACCAGGCGTGCGCCAGGGGCGCATCGCCTCTACGGAAAATGGCACCCGGAGAGCGTGAGCATAGCGACCCGAAGGGGCACGCGGGTCCGAGTGCAGCGACGAGACCGGTTCAATAGCGGCACCCGGGAACGGGGCAGTGATAGCGGTCGCCGCAGGCGAGCCCCTTTTCCGAGTGCCCCCGGCGAGGAGCTCCGCATCCCCTTGGCGCGAGGGATCGACGCCGCACGGCCGAGACGCAAAGCGGCTCGGTTCAAGAGAGCCCGGTGCGGCGACAGCCGCACGCGCGCAAGCGGAAGAACTCCGCCAAGGCCTGAGTCCAAGGACCTAGATTTCCTCGCGCGCATTCGTCTGCGCGTCGTAGATCCTGATCTGAAGCATGGGAAAACGCTTCTTTAGTTCTTCGCCACCTGCCCTGGCGCCGTCCCTGGTTGTAAATTCGGCTTTGAGCCGGCCGTCCACTTCAAGCGCGTAACCAGAGGCCGGCAATTCACGGGTGGCTGCAACCATTTCATTCCCATTGTGCAGTGAGGTAATTGGAACTGATGGGTAGCGCGAGTCGCCCGAGCCGCGCCAGACCCACCGGCCGAAATGCGGTGATAAACCATTGCACATTGTGAATTGGCGCGTTGCTGGGATTCCGTCAAGGATGGGCATTTGCATTGTCCGAACAGGCGGACGGCTTTCCACTTGCGCGGATGCATGCACGATAGAGCCATGGCTCGACGTAGCTGCCCTTCCAGAGTCCCTGGCCGGTGCGCTCAGCCTCGCGCTGAGCTTCGCGATATCTGCCCTTCGAGTATTGCGGCCAATCCAACGCAAGGCCGTTGCGTACAAGCCATTCACCGAGATCAACACCAGCGACCGAGCAGGTCGCAACCGTGCGGCCGTACGGGTCGAGGCTGACTGGAACACAATTGACGGGACGGCGGGCAATGAAGGCGTCAAGGTCGTTCGCGGCCTGCGCACCACACCGATATTGCAAGCTGTCTTCGCCGCGGCACAGCTGGCTGCTCTCCGGTGCATCGATGCCCCAAAGCCGGATGCGCACTCCATGCATTTCCAACGTGTCGCCGTCGATAACGCTGGCCTGTCCGGCAAACTGATCGGCCAGCGCCGCGCTCGACAGAATGGCGAGAATCAATGCGACAGCAGTTCGACGCATTCCAATGACCTTGAAGTTACTGCACATCTCGCCGACTGCCGTCGTTGAGCCAATCGGAAGATCATGCCAATGATCCTGACCACCGAGGAGGGGCGAAGTCTTGATGCACGTCCCTCGTGTCGAGGCAAAAAGGGAGGGCTACAGCACACGAAACGCTGAAAGTTGTCATGCGCGACGCGGACAAGGAAGACAAGATTGCTGCGTGGCTGGTTTTACACAGGGCGGCGGAACACGTGGACAAGCACCTGCCCTAACGATTTGGAATCCCTGCTCTGTGTTAGCAGCCGGAACGAATCGACGGCCGCAATGATTCGTCATTCGCGGAGGAGCGATCTTGATGCTTATGACCAAGGAGAGACGGACGGCGATCCGCACGGTACGGGGGTGGGCGATAGCCGTGCTGCAGGAGGCAGGCGCTTTCCGCGAGTGTGAGTACCACGGCTGGATGCAGGACCGCGCAGATCCGCACGCCCGTGAGCGGGCGTTCGAAATCGCCCGCCAGGACGCGCCACCGGGTCTTTCGCCCGAGGCGGCCGCCGACGCGGTGAGCGAGGTGCTGGACTCGATCGGCGACACCTGTCCCGAATGCCCGCCCGAGGTCTAGGCACGCGATCGCCAATCGAGCGAGCAAAGACCTAGCGCGCGAGACGCTTCTCGACCCGCTTCCGGCTGTTGCCGACCTTCTTGACAGCTTTCTTGACTGCTGAAGCCGACCGCCCGGTCTTCTTGGACTCGTACCCCACTTCATACTTTTGCCCGCCGGCCACACGGGCCCGGTCCTGCTTGCGCCCGCGCGCCGTCTTCTTCTTCGCTGCCGCCATCGGCTCCTCCTGTCGGACTGATAACAGACCAACGCAGTAGGGGATTCACGGGTTCCGGAACGATTCGAACTGTGTCAGTTTGAATCAGCTGTTGCGTGGAGTTTCTCCAGTGGCGTTTCAGCGTAAAAGACCCGCGGCAATCGGCGTGAAGGCGCCGTTGCCCGACTTCATCGAACCGGCCTTGGCCACCTCGATCGAGAGGGTGCCGTCCGGCAGGCGATGGATTCACGAAATCAAGTTCGACGGCTACCGGGTCCAGGTCCACTTGGCCAACGAGGCGGCGAAGATTTTCACCCGGCGCGGACACGATTGGACGCATCGCTTTAAGAAGGTCGCCCATGACGCCTGGCAGATCAAGGCGAGCTCGGCCGTCATCGACGGCGAGATTGTCGTTCCCGCTGCCGACGGCACGACCGATTTCTCGGTGCTGCAAAACGAGCTCAAGGGTAAGTCGACCAAGATCGTGCTGGTGGCGTTCGATCTGCTCTATCTGAACGGCCGCGATCTTCGGAAGCTGCCGCTGATCCAGAGGAAAGCCGAGCTCAGGAAAATCGTCGATGGCACCGACGTCCAGTTCAGCGAAAGCTTCGAGATCGAGGGACGCGAGATGTTCGCGCACGCCTGCAAACTCGGCCTGGAAGGTGTCATCTCGAAGGTGCGAGACGGTCCCTATCCGAAGGGCCGTACAAGCGATTGGGTGAAGAAAACATGTGTCCAACGGGAGACCCTGACCATCGCCGGCTTCGCACTCGATGGAACGAAGTGGGACGGCATCTATGTCGGCCGCCGCAAGGGCGACGATCTGGTCTATGCGGGCAAGGTCGACCATGGCTTTGACAAGACGTCCGCCGCTGACCTCCAGAAGAGACTGAAGCCGCTGATCCGGAAGACGCAGCCCTACACAAGGAGGATCACCCACAAGGGCATCTGGGTCGAACCAAAGCTGCTCGCCGAGATCGAGTATCGCGCGAAGTCAGCCGAGGGAAAGGTACGGCATCCGTTCTTCCGGGGCCTGCGGGAGGATCTGTGATGGATGCATTCGATCGCTTCTGGCAATGGGCCAACAAGCCCTTGGAAAGTCAACTGGCGATACCGGCCGAGCTACATCGGGCCGTCATGGAGCTCGCTCCTGAGGAACGACGGGACCGCGCCGCCGTGAACCAAGCCGCAGCACGCGTCCAAGATCCCGAACGATGAACGCTTGAAGGAGACACTGGCCTTCGCTCGTGAGCGCCGCCACAGAAACTAACCCCGCGCGCGCCGCAGTGCGGCTTCCAATCGCTCCTTTTCCTTATCCCAGCGGGCTTGTTCGGTCTGCGATCTCTTCTCAAGAGCCTCGAGTTCGGCCTGGATGACGGCAGCCCGCTTCGCGTGCTCCTGTTCGGCCTTGTCCAACGCAGCCTGTGCCTTGTCGACCGCCTGCTGACGGCGTTCACGCTCTTTCTGCCTGGCGGCCTCTTCCTTCACCCGTTCAAGCTCGCGGCGCCTCTGCTCTCGTTCGTAGGCGAGAGCGGCGTTGCGCTCCGCCGACTTATCAACGGGGCGAGAGGAAGGCTTCTTCGCCTTTGGGCCTTTCAACTTGCGGGCGGCTTTCGTCCGTCCGCCGCCGCCAAGGTCGGTAGGCAGTTCGGCGTGTTCGCTGAAAGGTCGATCGGTACCAACCGGACGCCTGAGAACGACGCCGGGCTTTGCCATCGTCGCGGCGATGACGTCCGGGTCGTGGCTTTCCTTCGCAGCGCCCTGGTGGAAGAGATTACTGTCAGCCCCCCATGCTTCGAGAGCCGCCTTCATCGAGGGAGCGGCGATTGCCTGATCGAAGAAGCCCAGCGACGTCTGATAGGTCTTCAGTTTCCTGGCCATCTGTCTAATCCGCCCCTCCCCGATCAATCGTCAACGACGCGCCCGCCAAGGCGCCAGCGGAACACGACGCGGCCTCGAAGCGTTCCCTCATCCTTGAAGGACGTCCATGCATTTCGCAACGCGCTCTTAAGGATTGGCCTCGAATGAGCCGGACGTCGACCCTGCCCAAGCGCCTGCAGCCGATGCTCGCTACGCTCACCGACGCGCCGTTCGACGACCCCGGCTGGGTTTTCGAGGACAAGTACGACGGATTCCGAATGATCGCGGAAATCCGGCGGGGCAAGGTTGCGCTCTACAGCCGCAACGGCAAGATCATCAGCCGCAGCTATATCGAGGTCGCCAAAGCGTTGGAGGGCGTGACGGGCGACGCCGTGATCGACGGCGAGCTCGTCGCGATCGGAAAGGACGGTGTCTCACATTTCCAGCTACTCCAAAACGCACTGCGCCATGAAGCGAAGCTCAAGTATTGCGCCTTCGATCTCATGTTTGAGAACGGAGTGGACTTGCGCAAGCAGCCTCTCCTCGAGCGCAAGAAGCGGCTGAAGGCAATTCTGCCGCGCCACAAGCTGATCGCCTTCAGCCATCACCGTAAGGGGAACGGCACGAAATTCTTCGCTGAGGCCGAGCGGAAAGGTCTCGAAGGCATCATGGCGAAGCGCGCCGACAGCGCGTATGCGTCCAGAAGTCGGAGTCCGGATTGGCTGAAGATTAAGACGGCAAAGCGACAGGAAGTGGTGATCGCGGGCTTCACTGCGCCCAGGCGCACTAGGCCGTTCTTCGGCGCCCTGGTCCTCGCCGTGCGCGAAGATGACGCTTGGCGCTACATCGGTCATGTCGGCACTGGCTTCAGCCACAAGGTCCTGGAGAACATCCATGCCAAGCTCATGAAGCTGACGGCCTCAAAATCACCCTTCGCTGCCAAAGTGAAGGATGAGGCCGCGACGACCTGGGTCAGGCCCTCGTTGGTTGCCGAGGTCAAATTTGCGGAGTGGACGAGCAAGGGCGAACTGCGCCAGCCCGTCTACCTCGGGCTCAGGTCCGACAAGCGGGCGAAGGATGTCGTGCGCGAACGAGAACGTTCTCAAAAATAGCGCTTCCCTTCGGGCCTAACCGGCAAACGGAACGAATTGATGCATTCGCCTCCTGCGCTCTGAATTCCGTCCAAAATGGTGTGCTCAGTCGCCTCCAAGATCGTGAATTTCCGGTCGCACGTCCTCACGCGTGACTTCGAGCGTCGCAAGCGTGATCGGCAGCTTGAAGCGCCGCGGTCCCGCGCTGCCGGGATTGAGGTAAAGAACGCCACCGACCGTGTCGACCTTCGGTACGTGGGTATGCCCGGAGACGATGACGTCGATGCCGGCGCAGGGATCGACCTGCAGCGTCTTCAAATCGTGCAGAATGTAGATCGACTTTCCCGCCAAGCGCACAAGATGCGTGTCAGGGTATTCGCGGGCCCACTCGCCACTGTCCACGTTTCCACGGATGGCGGTGACGGGCGCGATCCGGCGAAGCGCGTCGACGATCTCGGGCCGCCCAATGTCGCCAGCATGGATGATGTGATCGACACCCGTCAGGCTTCGTTCCGCCTCGGGTCTCAACAGGCCGTGCGTGTCCGAAATGATTCCAATTCTGAACATCATTCACCGGCGCTCTCACCCGCGATCGCCAAAAAGCGGTCGAGAAGCTCTACCTGCCCGGACAGAATCTTCGTCCGCGCGAATTCGGTATTGAACCATTCCGCTCGGTCGACTTCGGGAAAGCTCTGCCGTCGACCGCTTCGGGGCGGCCATTCGATATCGAAGGTATTGCTGATCAGCGCCGCCGGTTCAAAATGGCCCTCTCCGGCGAATGCGATAACGCGCTTCCCTCCTCGCTGTCGGACCTCCCCCAGCGGCTGCAGTGGTCCAATCGAAGCACTCGGGCCGAGTTCTTCCGCAAACTCGCGCCGCGCGACCTGGTCCGGAGCATCCGCGGTATCGATTTCGCCCTTGGGAATGGACCAGGCGCCATTATCCTTCTTGCGCCAGAACGGACCGCCGGGATGAACGAGCAGAACCTCGAGGCCGCGAGCGCCCTTGCGATAGGCGAGAATGCCCGCACTCAACATCGATCTGCTGGAAGTTTTTTCAGCGCAGCCATATCGCTCCCTATCGCGGAGGACGAAGTAACGGCCGTCTGGCGGCACTGGATGCTTAGCGAGTCGCTATGCTGACTTCCGCTGCGGTTTGGCCGCCGGCTTCTTCGCCGCGGCCTCCTTGTCCGATTTCTTGCCGGTGATCGGCATCAGCATTTCCTTCTGCCCAGCAGCCGCCTTGCGCGGCTTCTTGGCTGTCTTCTTCGGCGCCTCTGTCGCGGCCGCACCCTCTCGTCCGATGCTCTTGCGCAGCGCGTCCATCAGGTCCACGACGTTCTCACCTCGAGGACGCGCTTTCGCGGTGATGGGCTTGCCGGCGCGCTTCTGATTGATGAGATCGATGAGGGCGGTTTCGTACTGGTCCTCGAACTTGTCCGGCTCGAAATGGCCCGCCTTCTGATTGACGATGTGCCTGGCGAGATCAAGCATGTCCTTGGTGACTTTGACGTCCTGAATATCGTCGAAATACTCATCCGCGGAGCGGACTTCGTAGGGATAACGCAGCAACGTTCCCATCAGCCCCTTGTCGAGCGGCTCCAGCGCAATGATGTGTTCGCGATTGGTCAGCACCACCCGACCGATAGCGACCTTGTTCATCTCACGGATCGTTTCGCGGACGACGGCGAAGGCGTCGTGTCCGACCTTTCCGTCTGGCACCAGGTAGTAGGGACGGATCAGATATCGCGGATCGATCTCGCTGCGGTCGACGAACTCGTCGATTTCAATCGTTCGCGTCGATTCCAGCGCGACGTTCTCGAGCTCCTCCTTCGTCACCTCAATGAAGGTGTCGGTGTCGACCTTGTAGCCCTTGACGATGTCCTCGTTGGCGACTTCCTCGCCGGTATCGGCATCGACCTTGGCGTACTTGATGCGGTGGCCGGTCTTCCGATTGAGCTGGTTGAAGGAGACCTTTTCGGATTCCGACGTGGCCGGATAGAGCGCTACCGGACAGGTGACGAGGGAAAGACGCAGGAAGCCTTTCCAGTTAGCGCGGGGGGCCATGGCGGGGGAACTCCAATACTGATGCCGGATTCAAGACGAACGGCCGGGCTTGGTTCCGACATCGCGGCCCGTCCAACAGCGCGATTTTTTCTCCGCAACCGCTTGGTCGGACTCGACATTTGTTCTCTTTATGTTCTAATTCGGAAATGACCGATCGACCCGCGAGCTGGCGCATGCCGACCCCGAAGCAGATGGAAAAACTGGCCGCTGAAGCGGCCCGCAGGCCAGCTCTCCCCACGGCGGCTCCAGATGCGCCGCTCCCGGCCGAATACTGGGAAACGGTCCTCAAAGACCCTCGCGCCGGAGCGGCCGAGGCCCACCTGCGGCAGCGGCGTCTTTCGGAAATTCAGGGCCACGTGCTGCGCATCTCCTGCCGTCGCTGCGAGCGGACCGTGGAAATCCAGACCGCCGATGCCGTCCGCTTGTATGGTGCCAACGCGGTCTGGAAGGACGTCGCGCAGCGACTGCTCAACAACACCTGCCAGCAGCGCACCGGCAGGCATGAAGAAGACGGGTGCTGGCCGGCGTTCGAGACGCCGTAGCCCGCTCTGGATTGCCGATCCGATCTTTAGCGCCTGGATGTCCGGATGGCCCCGAAATATCACCCCACGCCCCTGTCGGGCGGCGACCGCAAGGCTCTGGCGAAAGAGCTCGGCAATGCGCGGGCAATGGCCAACATCCTGGCTACCCGATCGGCGGAGACGCGAGCGAAGGGGGAAGCGCTCATCCAGCAGGCCGACAAGTGCTATGCGAGAGTTGGAACGAACGCATGTGGTCAGACGGACAACCGATTGATCCGTCCCCGACGATCGACCAAGCGGTGAATGGCGGCTTCCCTTGGTTGGAGATCCAGTGTGCGCGCTGCAAGACGCCGAGCGACGTTGATCTCGCGGCGATGAACCATCCGCCGACCACCTTCGTGCACGACCTCGCCGGCCGGCTGCGCTGCCGCAAATGCGCCAAGGCGGGCCGGCGTCCTTCCGCGACTCTGCTACAATTGGCCTTGCAGCCGCGCCACCCTCGGACCGAAGCCTGACCGATGTGCTGGTGTGGACGGCCTCTCATCCCCACGGTTTGATGGCGCTCTCGGCGTCACAGAAAGATGAGAGGAAAGTCTAATGAATATTCCCGTTCGTATCGGCATGGATACCTCGAAGTCGGTGCTCCAGCTTCACGGTGTTGATGAAAATGAGGTAGTGGTTGTCCGGCGCCAATTTCGGCGAGCCGAGATGATCCGCTACTTCGAGCGGCTTCCGCCGGTTCTCGTCGCCATAGAGTCTTGCGGCAGCTCGCACCATTGGGGGCGCCTGCTCCAATCTTTCGGGCACGAGGTAAAGCTGATCCCTCCTCAATACGTCAAGGCTTACGTGAAGCGCGGCAAGAACGACGCGGCTGACGCCGAGGCACTGTGCGAGGCGGTCACCCGGCCCAGCATGCGGTTCGTACCTGTGAAGTCGAAGGAACGGCAAGCGGCTTGCATGTTGATGACTGTGCGGGAACGCCTAGTCAGCGTTAAGTCGCAGCTTTCCAACGCTTTCAGGAGCTATGCCGCTGAGTTTGGTATCGTCGGACCCGCCGGCCAGCAGAACGTCGCGGCACTCATCAAACGTGTGCTCGAAGACGAAAGCCTGCCGGAAATGGCGCGGGATCTCTTCCGCCTTCAGGCTGACGAGTATGCCGCGGTCCAAGCTCGCCTGGCGAAGATCGAGGCCAAGCTGATGAAGTGGCATCGCGAGGATGACATCAGTAGACGTATTGCGACAATTCCAGGCGTCGGTCCGATTGGGTCGTCGATGCTCAGCATGAAAGCGCCGCCGCCCGAGACGTTCAGATCGGGTCGCGACTTTGCGGCGTGGCTCGGGCTGACACCCAAGGATCATTCAACTGGCGGCCGGCAAAGGCTCGGCGGCATTACAAAGGCCGGAGATTCTATACTGCGATCGACATTGATCGTCGGCGCAACCGCACTGCTGAGGCATATCCGAAAGGGCCGTCATAAGCCCACACCATGGCTCGCTTCGCTGCTGGGGCGAAAGCCGCCAAAGTTGGTCGCGGTGGCCTTGGCAAACAAGTTTGCCCGCATAGCTTGGCGCTTGATGATATCGGGTGGCGTGTACAAGCAGCCGGTGGCCGCCATGCCGACTTGATCTGAAATCGGCCCGCGAGCGAGGTTGCTCGGCGGATTGCCCACGAACTTGCAGGACGCAGTAGATGGAAGGACCGATCGGTCGATACGCGCGAGCTTCCGAAGATTACACTGGCACTAAGAGTGTCGCCCATGTGCTTGGAGCGTGCGTAGCGAACACCATCTCGGCCAGCGGGCTTTGTCCGCGCAAACAGGCCGGACATCTGATAGCAAGCGATCTGGCCAAAAGTCTGCTACAATCCTGACAAGTGGGGGGCCGTCCACATCTGCAATCTCTACTCGATCACGACCAACCAGGCCGCGATCAGCGCATTGTTCCGCGTCGTGAACCGATACGTTGGTAATCTGGCGCCGATGCCGGGGGTCTTTCCCGATTACAAGGCGCCGATCGTGCGCAATGGGGCCGAGGACCGAGAACTCGCCACGGCGCGGTGGGGAATGCCGTCGTCATCAAAGGCGCTGATGGACGCCACCAAGAAGCGAGCCGAAAAGCTGCAGGCCAAGGGCAAGACTGTCGATTTCAAGGAGCTGCTACGGATGGAGCCGGACGGTGGCACGACCAACATCCGCAACGTGAAGAGCAAGCACTGGACGAGATGGCTGGGAGCCGAAAACCGCTGCGTGGTGCCGTTCAACTCGTTCAGCGAGTTCAACAAGGCCGAAGGCGGCGACATCTGGTTCGCGCTCGATGAGACCCGCCCCCTCGCCTGCTTTGCCGGCATCTGGACCAATTGGACCTCCGTCCGGAAGGTCAAGGAAGGCGAGACCACCAACGACCTCTACGCGTTTCTCACGACGGAGCCGAATGCCGAGGTCGGTGCCGTCCACCCCAAGGCGATGCCCGTGATACTGACGACACCGAACGAGGTCGAAACCTGGATGACAGCCCCTCTCGACGAGGCCCTGAAGCTGCAGCGGCCGCTTCCAAACGACACGCTTCGGATCGTCGCCCGCGGCGTCAAGGAAGATACCGCCGGGCTGGCGACGTAACACTCAAGGACGAGGCAGCGTTCGCGGGTAAGCACACGCATCCGAGGGACGCCTCCGGGGAATTGGTCCGGGGCGCCGTGCCTGAGGATCGTTTCCTTGCAGGTGACGTTAAACAAAGACGTGACGTCGCCTAAGCTAACGCCTTTTCACCAACCGAACGTCTTGGCGAACCACTTGCCGGCTTTGTTCTTTGCCTCATCGAAATCGCGGCCGGCCTTGGGAAGGAATGCGTCATGACCGCCGAGAGGTGTTCTGAAGGAAACGTCTCTCACTTCGATGCCAACGGATTTAAGGGCTTTGACGACCTCGTTGTTGGGACCCGGTCCCTTTGTCAGGTCGTTGACCGCGTTGTTGATCGCCTTGACAATCGTATTGTCGGGTCCGAAGCATCCGGAACCGCCAATTCCCTGCGAGAAGCATTTGCTAAGCTCGTTCAGCGTCAGCCAGCCGGCGGTGCAGGCCGCCGCCGTGACGGGGACACCGCCCGAAGACGCGGCGCATTGTGCCGCGATCATCCATTCCGGATTCATTTTTGGACCGGCCGCGCATAGCGCGAATCCCGCGTAGCTTTGCGATTGAGCGGCGCAAGTCAGTAGGCGGCCTTGATCGCCGCCCAGGAAGGGAGCGGCCGCGCACCCCGCTAGAGTTCCCATGTCGCCGTTCGACTTGGCGGCGCACGCCAGAGCTTGCCGCGCTTTCGGGTCTTTGACGAACCCTTCCGTGCAGGAGACGAGCAGATCGCTCGGCTCTTTCCCGCTCGACACGCAACGTATGGCGGCCAAGGCATCGCGAGTTCTGGAATCGGCGCTCGCCAGGCACGTCAGCACGTCGTCGTTGTGTCCGGAAAACCGCGTGAAGCAGGACAATTGCTCCGTCGGCGGGTTCGGCAGACAGGACGCGATCCACTGTTGCGCATCCGTAGTCGCCTTCTGCAGACATTCATTCAGTGCCGTGTCTAACTTCAAGTTCGCCGCGCCCGCGCAGCCGAGAAGCGCCGCCGGACCGGTCGAAGCCTTGCTGAGACAGGAGACCAATTCCACGGTGTCGGCGGCCCCGGGCAGCAGCGAGGCGCACTTCAGGCCGTTGGTCGGCTCCTTTGTCAGACAAGCTCCGACTTGCGTGATGGCGGGGTCGATTCCCCGGGATATGCACGATGATATCGCATCGAACGGTTGGGAGTGTCTGGCGAGGCAATCCTTCGCTTTCGCCCAATTTTGGGCAGAAGACTCGTCCAGGCACGCAGTCGGATCACCGCGATGATTCGAAATTAGACAGTCGAGCCGATCTACGTCTTGCCCAGCGGCCTGCATCACACAGATCGCCAGCGCTTTCGCATCGTTTTGCTTGCTTGCGCACGCGGATACCGGATCGCTACCGACCGCCGTCTTCAGGGCGCAGTCGACATAGGCCTTTTCGTCGCCGACGTGATCGGCCTGGCAAGCCTTCACTTGGTCTAGGTCGGGTAGTTTTGCTTGCACGATCAAGGGCGCATTCCAGGAAAGATTCTGGCTCGCCAGGTACTGCGCGGCGGCGATCGGCGTCATGTTGAGCTCGCAGACCCCATCCTGGATGCATGTCCGCAACAGGGGCGGCGTCAAGACGCTGCCGGAGCAATTGAACATTTCTAGGATGGAGGTCGCACCGTGCGCCAAGCAACTCAGCACGACGTGTTGAATGTCCTCGGGCACCCAGGTTTTGGGAACGTCGAACGGCTGGGGTATCTGCCAGATATAGGCGTCTTGCGAGATACCCAACCATTGGGCCAAGGCCAACGTTTGGCTGGCGTGCGCATTATCCGTGTACGACGCGACGACGATCATCCATTGCGTTTTGTCGAGATATGGCGGGTAGAGGCTGAACTGCTGGGCTGGAAATTGCCTCATCAGTCGATTGAGTTGGCGTTGTGCCTCAGGCTTCGATCCAACGGACGCGACAACCGTAAAAAAGGAGTTGCCGATGTTTATGTCTGCGGGTCGATCGTTCAACCGATCTCGAAGATATTCGTTTGCTGACGCGACATCCTTGGCCCGAATGTCGATCTCCTGGTTACCGCAAGTCATTTTCCCGATCGCGAAGGGCGAGGGCTGGCAGGCGGTCCACGCGGGAGCCGATGCGAGCGGTTCGGGTAAACGCCAAGCGACCGGAGACGGCGACATGGCGAGCGCTCGAGCGACCTCTCGTGCCTTCTGCGCCTGAGCTTCGTCTATGTACGAAGCCGAAACGATCATCCATGATGTCGACGAAGCGTACGGTGGATAGAGATCAAAGGACTTGAACGGATAGTCTTTCCTCAGACGCTCCCACTCGATGATTGCATCGGCGGGGGTTCCGCGCGCAGCCACGATCGTGAAGTAGGAGTTGGCCGGCGCTAGTTGGAGCGGCCTGCTCCGAAGCATGTCCCTTGAAGATCCGGACGTCTTTGCCAGTTTCTCGATCCGGGCCAGATATTGATCGACCACGCAAGGCCGGGCGCGTAGAGCATCCGGCGCTTCGACGATCGTCGGGAGCTGGCACCGGTTGGCGATGCTCTGCTGCCAGGCCCTTTGCTCCGTTTGAATTATCCGGCGGGCCGGCACTGCCGAATTGGCGAGCGATCTTCGATAAAGCTCGACGTTCTCCGCATTCAGGGCTGCAATTTCTCGATCGTTGCAGACGATGAAATCGAGTGGTGCGAACCAGGGTCCTTGACAGCCTCCCGATGAAGCCGCGAACGCGGTGGAAATCTGCAGAGCGAAGGCCAGAACGGTAGCAGCTCCTAGCCGATTACCGAAGTCGCCCATCCTTACCTCCATTGCCGGAAAACGAAACGAATGCCTCAAAAAATGCTGCGAAACTTGATTCGATAGCGATTTCGTACGCTTCGGGCGCGACGACGCGGAAGCGTTGGATTCTTAGCCGATGTCTGGATCCTATCTGCGGGCGAGTAAGCCGCGCCTTGGACCGGCAGTCATTTGGTTTGGGGACCGGGCGCATTCGAGCGGCGTTGTCTACTTTCCGGCAGAGCAAAGCTTCGTAAGGCCCTCCTGAAGGGCCGTGCGCGCTCGCCCATTTAGATCGAATGCGGCGGCAAGAACTCTGCCGATGTCGCCGGACGGCCTGATGCCCGCGCTTTGCACGGCGCAATCGGAGCCGCCAACGACCGCATCCGCGGTCACGCGCTCGGAAATGCTCACGGGTATCAGGGCTCGGTCGCCGGAGTGGCATCTCAAGCTTGCGATGACCTGGACCGAGGATGTAGGTCCTTCTGAGGCGTAACAAACGCTTTCGAGCTTATGGTCGGATTTGTCGACGCCCGCCCTCCCCAATTCGGAGCAACCGAGAGAAGCGATCGCGGGGGCGACGTAGGTCGCGAGCAGCTTGCCCGCGAGTTCATCGCAAGCACCTGCGGTTTCGGCCGACGCCACCATGAAACCGAAACATATGTAGGCGCGCCACCTCGAACCGATCATACGAATGATTCCCGAATATGAATGAGACTATAGACACGTAATGGCTGCAATTGTTACTAGTCGCAATCGTCTCGTCAAGCGAGACCGCTTGTCCGGGGTCATAATTTTGAGAATGAGGCTCGTGTGCTCTCGTATCTGACGGCCGAGTCCGGCTTCCTCAGGGCCTACGGCAATCGTAGCCTGCTCCTGCTGCTGATGTGCGTCCTGGTGCGGACCGGCGATGCCGGCGGACAAGCGGGATCAGCCGGCCCCAAAGTATCGGCGCTAGGACTTTCGATCGACATCAATCCCGCCGTCTTGCTGTGGTTCGGACCTTTCGTTGCGCTTCTCCTGGTGGTCTCGCTCAAGATGGAAGCGGATACGCTATGCATCGCTCGAGCGGCGGTCCTCGACGAATCGAGCAAGCTGAAGATGCGGGTAAAGGTCAGCAAGTGGATACTCGTGCTTTTCTACACGCCGACGCTGGCGGCCGCCTACCTGACCCTTCAGTTCGTCCTGAAGCTGTTCCCGGGCAGCGACTGCGCGGCCTGGAATTGGGTTCGCCAGTTCTACGATTTCGGCGGTTGGGCGCGCCCTTCGATCTACTGCTTCGGCGACATCACGAAGGGTACGCCTTGGGTGTACGTGCCGGTCCAGACCTGGCTTTACGTCATAAGCGTCGCGGCCTGCGCGTATCTGACGCGCCGGATGGAGCTCGATTGGAAGCGGTCCAGGGGCGGCCAGGCGCCGACGGACGACAGGAGTTCGCCCGACTAGCCCCACGCCCAGTCGTCGTGAGCATCAATGACAACTTACGCTTCAGAGACGCCAAAACTCGATGCCGATAGAGGCTTGTGTACAACTATTGGAGTGGCAGGAAATCGTCCACGGGCGAGAGTCGATAGTCACAATGCCCTGGACGATGACATCAATTGACTTGCCCGGTATGAAAGAGACGCCTTCAGGACTATGAGATGGGTAAGGCTGAGATCATTTTTCAGCCACGGGAACGTTTAGCTCCGGGCGAGACACACGAGTAGGCTTGGGCCATTCCTTTAACTTCAGACTATCTGATATGACAAGATCCTCGATCGGCGGGATCGGCTTTCCCGGATTTGACCGGATCAATTCTTTCCTTTTTTCCAATCGCTTCACTTCCAAAGACAGCACATCATCAAGCTGAATCGGAAAAACATAGAGATCCACGAACGGCTTGGCATCGTTGCCGAGCTTGCCTTCATACGCGAGTTCCAGAACACGATAATGTGCCGCAGCTCGCGAAAGATAAGGTTGGACCTTCGCGTTCACCATCTTCGCACTATCCGCGATGAAGGCGCGCAGATTCTTTGCGTTAGCGACGACCTCCGCCACGAGAGTCTGCTCTCCTAGGGGAAGATTGCGCAGCCATTCGCGGTCGAACAAGCTTTCGAGTAACAGAAAGCGTTGCGAGTCGGCTTGGCGGGCCCTGAGATCGCGAGATAAGAGGCGATTTACATCGGACATTCGCATGAATGGACCGAAAAATCCGTCGAGTTGTGTCTGAATTTCGTTCATCTCGCCGTCGTTCGCTTTTTGCCAAATGCTTGCTTCCGTGTTGGCCAGCGACGCCTTTAGCGTCCGAGAGCTGATGAAGTAGCTGACAATGAGTGCTGCGATCGCCGTGAGTGCCGTGACCAGCTGCAAATAATCCCTTGGCTCCCACTCGCCCGTCGGCGGCGCCGCCGGCGATACCGGCGCTGCATTGGCCGCAGTTACTAGGACAAGCGAAAAGAGATCCGCACCAGTCATCGTTTGCCTCCACGAGCTCGGCCGCCACGTACCCTCTAGAGGAGGACATGGAATCGACTTTTGCGTCACCAAGCCAGCATCTACCACAATGGGTTCGCTTTTTGTTCCAGTCTCATGCTAATGTCAACCGGGATGTAGAATGACGGGCTCGGGCAGCCCCCGTGTTACTATCATTGAGCTTGAGCGTGTCGAACGTGGACGTTTCGGAACCATCCGAGTGCGGCGATCCCGACTGTACGGGCGGCATACCCGTGAGACAACCATTCGGGATATCGATAGACGTCGTGTCGGATAGCTTCGCGGGAGCGGAACTCTATCTCACGGTGCGAACGACCTCGTGGGAATTTGGCGGCGAGCGCACGGACCTGCACGATATCTTTAGCCTGCTTTGGGCCGCCACGCTGCGCGCCCGAGAGGTGGCTTCCGGCCGACTCGTGACGGTGTTGAACGGATTCTCGGGAATTGACAGCGAGATTTACGCGCGTCTCATCCGCCTCGACCAACTCGGCACGCTTCGGACAATGCTGAAAGCACAGGCGGAGGCACTATCAGCCGAATCCTTCGATATGGGCAATCTTATCGTAAACGCGTTTGGTCAGCCGAACGGTGATCAATCGGTCGAAGACATTGATCTGGAGGCACCTGAACCGGATTGGATAAAGAGCGTTCGTCGGCGCTTTCGGCTGGCGGAATTCAAAGACAATGAAGTTCGCCAGCGTTCCTATCCGAGATGGGTCTACTTCGGGTCGAACAAGCGAGGCATCAGCGCGGTACAAATTGACGAAAGTGCAGCGTCGGTCTTGAAGGCGGCCTTATCGCCATTTCAAGCAACGTCAGTCCCCGGCGTGAACGCACAGCTTTATCGCTCCCACCGCATCCGCAATGCGGCAGAAGATAAAGCCTTGGCGCAACTTCATTGGCTGGCGACCCAAATAGACGGGTCGTCGTGCCCTCCCCTCGTCATCCCTGTGGATTCTCATCTGATTGCCATCGGGGAGCGCAGTTTGACGGCCGTCCGCTCATGGAGTGGGCGAAACAGCTACGATGCCGCTCACGACGAACTCACCGCGAGGCGGGTTAACGAGGCCGAGGTCCTTCACGGCGACCACATTTGCCGATGGTCGGAAGTCATCGACGACGGCCGGTTCGAGCTACTGGTCTATGATCTTCTTGCCGCGGAAAGAGGCGTGCACCGCGTTCGTCAAGTAGGAGCTGCCCGCGAACCCGACGATCGTCGCGATCTGATGGTCGAGTGGGCCACCGCGCCGGACCGCGGCGGCAATACATGGAAAGACAAGACAGGTTTGACGCTGTCAGCCCAGCGAAACATCGTCGTACAGGTCAAGGTGCGCCAAAGAGGCGTCAACCGGGCTGACCTTCCTGGCCTGCGCGACACTCTCGAGCACTATCGCTGCGACGGAATTCTCATCGTCGGATATCCTCGCATAACTGTTCCCTTGATGAACCACCTCGACGAATTGCGACGCAAGGGCGATTGGTGGGTCGACTGGTGGGGGCGGAGTGAACTGGAAGAACGGCTGCGCCGCCATCCTGAGATCGCGGCCCGCTATCCCGATATCGTCACGCTGTCTCCACCGGAATCTTAAACAGTTCTGCGCTTGTCATGCAGTGTGGCCAGGCCGCGCCGTAACGGCCTCGCCGGCGTGCGGATTAGCCCTGCTTTGCGCCTCCAGGATCCGCAGCCCCCGCCTTCGCGACCGCCGGGTCGGCCTCCGCCGTCGCAGCTGCCGGGGCGGCCTCCGCAGAACCTGCTTCAGCAGGTGCCGCAGCAGGTGCTGCTGCCGGCTTTGCCGCAGGAGCGACAGCCGGACCAGCCGACGGGGATACGGCATCGTTGATCACAAGGACCAAGGCCGCGAGCTTGGGGTCGACCTTCATGTCGGCAGGGTTCCTGGCGATCAGTCCGACCGTTATTTGTTCGATCACACCGCCAGGGTTCGGAATTGCCGCCTTGATCGGCGTAAAGCCGGTCTTGTCGTTGCGCGGTACCGGAAATCCCTTCTGAAGCTCGGAGGCCAGAATCTTCGCCTTCTGCAGCTGTGCGAGGACTGGCCTCGTCTTCGCATCGAGCTTATCGGGCAGCATGGTGTCGATCTTCGCCAGCAGCTCGTCGATCGCCGCCTCTGTCATGATCAACCTGGTCTGCTCCTTGCCATCCTTGTCGCGACCGACGTAGCAGACACCGCCCTCGCGGCCAGCCACTTCCAGGTCGTACTTCTTCAGTCCTTCCGGTGATTGATAGTGGGCTTCAACCTGGACCGGGAACGTGCCGGGCATGTGCGCGACGAGACCGATGCGTCCCATTTCCGCGAGCAGACGTTGCTGCAATTCGAGCGCATGCGCCTCCCTCAGCCGAAGATGGAGACCGTAGTGACCATTGGCCGACAGCAGATCGCGGATCTGCGCGTGCGTCAGCGTAACGATGTCCTTTGCGTCCCATCGAACGAAGACCCGCTTGTCTCCCGGCAGTTTCATGATCGGCGTCTTGAAGCTGGTCGCGCCATAGGTCCAGGACTTCGGCGAAATCTCGGTCACCGTGCCGCTCAGCAACAGCACGCGCTTCGCGCCCTCCTTTCGCACCAGATCGCATGCCGCAGTCATGACGACATAGGCATCCGGCGGCTCCCCGGGCGCGCCGCCATTGAGCAGATCCTTCCTGATCAGGACATCGCCGAAGCCGACCGGAATCTCGTCGACGGTGGTCTTCACCTTTAGACGTTTGGGATTCTGCCAGATAGTCCGGAAGACGAGATCTTGAAGGTCGGTGGTGCCCGCGATGTGCGGCGCCGGGTATCGCGCTGGATCAATTTCGTTCAGCGCCTGCGCGGCGTCGATCGTATGTTCGTCGCCCTCGATCTCGTGCGCCAGAACGCGATCAAAGACATCCAACATGTAGCTCCCGAGCGGCTGCCCCTCGAAAGCCAGCAGGACGTCGCGGATCTGAGCATAATCGGACAAATCGAGCCGGCCGATGCCGTGCAGGAATCGCTTCGAGGCCTGCGCCAGCCCGGTCTTCCATCCATAGACGAATTTTGCGACGCGGAGCGCATCGGCTCTATGCGTTGCGAGCCGCTCGAGGGTCGTTTCGAGCGTGCGCCCTTCCAAAAGCGGTGCCTTCGAATAAGCTCGGAACAAGGCGCCCAAGAGACCGGCACCGTCGCGAAAGCGCTCCTTCTTGTCGGTCAAGAGCTCGCTTCTGGACATCAGGACCACGCAAGGTGGCTCCTTTTCGTGCCCTTGCAGCATCGGCGCGAGAGCAGCAAGCGACAGGTCGATATCGCCCTCTTGCTGGGCCGCACCGAGAAAGAGATCGACGAAGACGAGCGGCACGCCTTTCGCCGCTTGCGGCGGGGTGCGCCCGGACTGGATGACGTCAAGGCCGGCGGCCTTCAGTCGCGCCTCAAGGTCGTCGAGGAACTTTCGGTCGGTTTCGATCGCCTGCCGATAGCCTTGGAAGAGCGGATCCCGCAACTCGGCGGGAAGTTTCCCGTCTGCACCCCACACGGCCGCAACGAATGGGTCGGACAATTGCAGCTGCTCGGGCTCCATCTCCGAATAGGCAGGGAATAACTCGATCAGCACGGCTTCTGAGGGAGCGGCATCAGCCCAAAAGGTCGACCATATGCCCTGTCCGTCCAGATCTGATGCTTTGGGCACCTTGTCATACGCATCGTCGATCACCACCGCGGACTTAATTCCGCTAGCCTTGAGGAGGTCTTTGAGCGCGGTCATTTCACCACCGCGCTTTCGGGGAGCTCCAGAATGAATTCATGAAGCCGACCGGTTTCCCGATCGGCCTTATCCGACAGCGTCAAGGTGGCACCAAGGCTGGTTGCATGATCGCGCGCGACGAATAGCCCGAGCCCGCGCCGCTTTCCTTTTTCCTTGAGCGACCAGAACGCGCGGAAGACACGTTCGATGTTTTCCGGAGCGATACCGGGTCCGTTGTCCGAGACGGTCAACGTTGGTGGATCCTCTTCAAGGGTGATGTTCAGTCTCGGCGCGTAATCGGCCTGTCTTTTGGCGCGCGTTTCCATCCAGTACATCGAGTTGATCACCAAGTTCTGGACGATCTGGACCACCATGCCTCTGACCAGCCTAACGCGGACGGGATGCTTCGGATGCTTGAAAGATGGTTCGATCGAGTGTCGCCGGAACTTTGCGGCGTGGCCGTCGAGCACGTCCTGCACCAATGCGACGAGATCGAATGTTTCGGACCGCTGGCGGCCGGACACGCTCAATTCGTCGAGCACGCGCAGCCGCTTCGTGACGGTCTTCATCTCGGCCCGCAGCGTTTCGAGCTGGGCGCGCACTTCCGTCGGAAATTCTTCTCCCTGAAGGCGCTCGAGAGCGCCGAGCGCGCTCTCGGCGGCTCGGGCCAATTCATGCGCCACCGACTCGACCATGAGACCGACGCCCGCCATATCGATCATCTGGCGGCTATCCTCTTCGACCTGCTCGATCTTCATTTGCGCCCGTGACGAAAGGTCTCGGAATTCGTTGAAGACGTGTTGCAGCGCATCGAAGGTTTCGCACTCTTGCTTCGGAATGAGCTGTCTCACCTTGGTAAGCGCATTCTTTGCACGCGTTTCCAGGGTGTCGATGTCGGCCTTCAGATCGTCGAGCTCAATCGGTGCCTTCTTGTATTTACGGTCGGTCTCCCTGAAGAAATCCCAGAGCATGTCTCGTATGACGTGCTGCAGCATTCCGATGAGCGCCCGCTCTTCATCGGTGCGTCTCAATCCCTCGCGATTGGTCTGATCGACCAGTTTCGGGTTCTTGGCGCGCGATATCCGCACATGGCCGACGAATTGTGCCTTGTTGAGAACGTATCCTGGCCGGCTCAAGGCCTTACGATCCAGCCCCAGCCAATCGTCCTCTTCATTTCCATACGGGAAGACGCGGAAGTCATCTCTGAAGAGCATGATGCCGGACCAGTTGCGCTGCAGATCGCGGACTTCTTTCTGATTGCCCAATTGCTCGATTCCGCCGAGGAGGCGCCGGTTGTACCAGTAAGCCTCGAAGTCGAACGGACCGAGTGTCTGCAGCGCGGACGCGGGAAGCTCATGTGATGCATCCTGCAAGAGAGCTTCAAGCTCCTGCGTCGAGCGAGAGACGTCGTCGGTCTCCTTGGGATGGGGGTATCCTAGGCGTACGGCCTCCATATGAACGCTGAGCACGCCGCCCACGAACTTCCCGGAGAATTTGGCGTGGGCGTTATCGAGCAGCAAACGATTCATCACCGGAATCAAAACCCGCGTGCCATTCCAGATGAGCGCGATGCGCTTGCGCTTGCGGACATCGACGAACGGATCCGTCAGGCGAGCGAACTCCTGCTTGGCCATGTCCTCGATGCGCTTCTCGGTCCAATCCTCCGTGAGGTCGCCGATCACCAAAGTCGTCCCGCTCGAGGAAGCGTCGCTCTTCGTTCCACCTTTTTTGGCTTCGATCTCGATATCTTCGACTCTCGCCTCGATATCCGCGAACTTGTTCCAGTCCACCTCGAGCACATTGTATCGGCGATCGTTCGAACGAGCGGTCACGACCTTGAGGCGGTTGCCGAGCCGCATCGATGACAGCCGGCCAATCCCTTTCTCGCCGAGATAGGGCGATCTGCCGCCTGCATCGAGCGCCTTGTCCACTTCGCGCTTGCGGGACGGAGTACCGATGGTGAGGAAATTGTCGACGAGCTCCTCCAGCGACATGCCGCTTCCAGTGTCAGCGACTTCGATCGTGTTGCCGGCGGCATACGCCTCGTCGAGGGCGGCAAGGAATTCCCGCAGAGAGGTGGCTTTGTCGATGATCGAATTGAAAGCGTCGACGGCCTTTTTGCCCGCAGTTGGGTCCAAAGCCCTCCCTACGGCGGCCTTCGTGTCCGCCAGCATGCCTGCTAGCGCAGCTTTACCCGGCCTCGGCTCCTTGCCGGCCGCGGCCAGGTTTTCGAGAGCCTTGCTGCGCAATCGGAGATAGGCATTCCTTCGGAGCACGACATTGAATGAGATCGTCGCGCCCGTCTTCGAACCGGCATCGAATGCATTCTTGACGAGCTCATAGAACGCGATGATGTCCGAACTGATCAGTTCGGATCCCAGCTCCAGAACAGCGCGGGCGTTGACGCGAAAGCTCAAAAAATCCCCCTAAACCGAGGCTGGATCGCTTCTCAGTCGATCCTGCTCACCCCAAAACGCGTCGATAGCGAAGGACCTCGCCGGTCGGTTCCATTCTATATCGGTCCGGAAAGTAATACTGAAGCCAGGCGGCCAGAATTTCCCACATCTCATCCGTGGCATACGGGGCAGCGCCGCCTGCGGCAGCTATCAACTCGACGGCCCTTCCTGCGTCCAGGCCGGTCTCGGCCTCCCGCTCGATGAGGCGGACCAGGGGCATTTGGTTGAGAGCACCGGACATGACGCGGTAGAACTGGATCTCGGTCAGCCCTTCGCCGACCTCAAGACAGGAGATGTCCGCGCGCTCCGCCTCGAACGCGGATTCGACCATCCTGCGGCGCGCATTTGCCAGATCGCAGTACACGTCCCATAGCTTCTCGGGCGACGGGCAGGTTGGCAACCACGATGCCGATAGACCGCCAATCTCGGCTGCCAGCGGTCGTGGATCGAAACCCGCCTTCACCAGCAGATCGACCTGTCGCTTGATCTCGTCCCTGTAGCGCGCATCTGCCGGCATCGACGTTGCCAGCAGCGCATGCTCGAGGGCGCGCAGGTCCGTGTCCAGCCCGTCTACCGGTCTCAGGATTTCGATGTTCGACGGCGCTCTCCATCCGAGCGCCCTTCCGGTCAGGTTAGCCGAACCGAGCCGGTAGGTTTGATCGAACCGGTAGAGCTTGGCGTGCAGCATATTGTTCAGCAACAGCCGCGTGCCGGGGCGCGCGGAGACCAGATCGAATACTTCTAGGTCGCTCACTCCGGCTGCGACCTCCGCCGGAATCCATCTCGTGACCATGTCGACCCGGACATCCGGAGACAGCTCGGCGAATATGCGTTCAACCACCTCGGCCTTGACGAACGGCGCGATGAGGCAGGCGTCGGTGTGTGCCGAGCGGGCCGCTTCAAGCAGCATATCCCCGAGGGCCAACGATCAGTCCTCGCGTTCGTCGGTAAGGAAGTCGCGTGCCATCCGGCCCCAATCCTGGCGCATCCGCCTGATCCTCTCGCGATTGGGCACGTCCTCGAGCTCCTGGCGCGCCCACGCGGCAAACAGCATCTTGATGGTGTCTGACGCGTTGACGATCCGGTTGACGAGATCCTTTTCGGTCGCTTGCGTCGTGTCGGCGTCAAGCGTCTTGATCAACAGATCGTAGGCCGGATGCGACCTGTTGAAGACGATCTCGGTGACGCCGCCTGGCTTAGATTCCACCGCGAAGAAGGCGTCCATGTCGCTGGCGGCTTCGACGAAGATGACCTTGCGGCGGCGAAGCAGCACGGCCGCCGCGATGTCCTTAGCAACGTCCTCCTCGTACTTCTTCTCCTTGACGAGGTCTTCGACGAGTTGGTCCTGCGCCGCGTCGTTGAACACTTCCGCATCGCTGGGAGCCGTATGGCCTGCATCCGCGCGCTCCTTGAATTTGGTGGACGCCCTGTCCTCGACGTTCGTGTCGTCGTGCCGCTTTCCAGGCCCGCGGCGCCCCTTGCCTTGATCCGCGATCGCGTTGCGCAGGGTCGACAGCGTCTTCTCGATGTAGCGCACGATCTCGATCAACGGTACGCGGTGGTCGCCCTCCTCGGTGAGGCGCCTTTTGAAGTCAACGTAGGATTCGTTTGGCTCGGCCTCCGTCTGCCACTCGAAATTGACCATGTGCGAGAAGGTGGTCGCGGCCTGCTTGTTGTTGGTGACGCCGAAGATCTCGTCAAGTTCAGGCGGAAACTCGACTTCGAGCCCCCACCAGCGTTCGCGCGGATCGTAGCTGTTGGTCCAGGATGGATCGAGGTCGAGCTCCCGGCCCGCGCGCACGATCGAGACGCCGATGTTCTTGGCTGCGTGCTTGCCGTAGTCCTTGCTGCCTCGATCGGTGCCGTCGGCGGGCAAGGTCGCAGGTGTCGCCCAGGACGCCCTGACGTGGACGATGTGATTCTTCCCGCCAAGGTCGATGTGGAATTCCTCGTCCCGCTCGCCGAACTTCTGAAACATCGCAGTCGTGTCGAAGGGCGCCGGCGTTGCCGAAGGCGCACTCAGGTACAGGGGATCGTTGACTTGAGCATCCTGTTCCTTCACGACCTGCCCGCCTTCAGCCGCGCACAGGCGCAGCCGCAACGAGCCGTCTGCAATGAACTTGCGATAGATGCGTCCGACCAGCATTCCCGTATTTTCCAGGGTGTGCTTCGCGCCCTTCCAGGTCAGCCTTTCCTCGTCGAACTTGCTCCAGACGACGAGCGTGCCGGTTGTGCCGAGCCCAACCGACAGCGAACGCCACTCGGCCGGCACTGCGTCCAAGACCGGCTCCGGAATCATCTGCATGCTGCCTGCCTCGATCTCGTCAACGTCGAGGTAGCAGCGCACGGCGTTCGCGGGTCCGCGCTGCCAGGTCCACACATCGACCCGCCTGCCTTGTGAGATCGAAGCGTTCGGGAGCCCGATCCCGAAACGTCCTATTCCCGATCGGTCATCAAGATGAGTGCCGTATCCGAACTGCAGGGCGTGGCGCAGGAGATCGGGGCTCATGCCCGTGCCGTTATCGAGGACACCGATGCTCTTGACGCGCCTGCGTCGCCGTTCACCGACCTGGATCATTTCTTCGTTGCAGATCAGCTCGACAACGGACGCCGTGGCCTGCACCGAATTATCGATCAGCTCGGCGAGCGCGTATGCTGTGTTACGATATCCACTGTCGCGCATCGCCTTGATGGCGAGCTCCGCTGGGATGATGTAGCTGTCCTTAGGAAGTTGCTTCGCCCCGACCGCCATTGCCCCACACGTCCTCCCAATTGACGAAAGCGTCAGCCACGCTTCCGAAGCCCGGCAGATCGGTATCCACCACCGTCACGATCTCGGCCGTCGCATTTCCACCCGCGGCCGGACCCCGGATGGCCCTTCCGACCATCTGGCTGTACAGGACAAGCGATTTGGTCGGTCTGGCGATCACGGCCGCGCTCGTATTGGGCGCGTCAAATCCGGTCGTCAGCACACCGTAGTTGCAGACGACCTGCGGCTCAACTCCGTTGCCCTTGAACCTACGTAGTATGCGCTCCCGGGCGGCGCGCTCCGTCGAGGCCGTAACCACGTGGGATTCTGTACCCCGAAGCGTCAGGATCGATGACAGCAGATGGGCATGGGCGACAGATGCAGCGAAAACGATGATGCGGCGGTGCCTGCTCGCGAGATCTTCGATCGTGTTGAGCACCGCCACGTTGCGTTCGTGATTTTCGGACAATCCAGCGATTTCGTCCAAATCGCCTTCGTCGGCCTCTCTTCTTTCTCTCGCGCCTGCAGCAATTTCCAGGACGCGGAAGGACGGCCGGGCGAGAAAGCCGCGATCGATGAGGAAGTCGACCGCGTTGTCGTAACCCTCGACTTCGATCGTGATCTTCCGGTTGTCGAAGAATGAGGCCAGCTCCGCGTCTTTGGCGATGTCGGACCAGGTGCGCCCCGGAGTGGCGGTTAAACCCAGGAGGGCATTGGCGGGCCTTTTCTCCGAGATGAACGAGGTCAAGGCCCTGTAGGTGGGGGCGATCGCCTGGTGCGCCTCGTCGACGACCGTCAGCGTCGCACGGTCGCCCAACCGCAAGATCATGTTCGGATCCCGTCGGTACAAAGCGTACAATTTGGCGAAGCCTGCAACCAGGAAGCCGGACCGGGCCTGCGAGAGGTCGGGTTCGTAGTCTCCCCAATAGCGGTAGACTTTCGCCGCGGACCGGCCGCGCGAAGTCCAAGCTCTTTCAAATTCGGAAGCCGCCTGTTCCAGAAGCTCCGAGCTTTGAGCAAGCCAGACCACGAGACGATCGTCAGCGCGATTATGCCATTCGCACACCAGGTGCATCGCGGTTCTGGTCTTGCCCGCCCCCGTCGGCATGTGGACGAGAGCCTTGTGAGGATGTTCGCGGAGGGCGTCTCGGGCGCGGTCGGCCACGGACAATTGGTGCGCGAATAGCGGATATGCGGGATCGACAGTCCGTTCGGCTGATTCCTGGCCGCCGGGCGCGCGCTCGGGCACGACGCCGCCGAAGAATTCAAGCAGGCGGTCGTCCACTCCCTTTTGGCGTACGAGATCTGATAACCGATCGAAGACACGGTTTCCTGCGGCACGCAGTCCTAGTTTCTCGGCGAGCTCCGTCGCCTTCGCGAGCGGTAGCATCGCGATCAGCCGGTCGCGCGATGCGCCATCGCGCAGCATTTGCCAGGGCTCGGCCGAGCGCAGGGCGAGAACGACAAGATTTTCCTTGGTGAGCAGTTCCGGATTCATGATGGCGACGACGCCTAAGGTCGCCTCACCTACGAAACCCCGCAGCGCGGTTTCAGGCGCTCGTTCCAGCAGCTCTCGGATCGAAATGCCCGGGACGGAGACCATCCTGCCGGTTCACTTATGGCAGACGACGCAGGAGCCCGCGTCTGCATAGAGCTCCTCGATCTCCGGCGAAGCATTAGGACGAAGTGGATTCGGCCTGATCGATCTGCGCATCTTATCAATTCGCTTTTCATGGTCAGCGCGGATTTCCGCGACACGCTCCGGCCGGATCAGTTCGCCCAGCGATTCGCCCTCGCTCCATGTGAACGGCGAACCGTTTTCCAGCGCCGTCTTTTCATAGGCCTGCGCCTCTTCGAAGCGGTCGGGATGCCGCTCGTTCAGACGGACCCACTCAATCTTCTGCTGGAAGAAACAGAAGGTACATCCGCTGCGAGAGCGCCATTCGTAATATTTGGGCAATCCAAGTCCAGAGCCGTCCAGGATCTCCGTGACGCCTGCTTTGGCGATGCCCGCTTCCTTGAACGGCAGCTTGACGACGAGATTGTCGAAGGTCGAGGTGTAGCCGTCCCGAAAGTTCTCGTCCGCCCGGATGGCCACATAACTCACCACCTTCGCTCCCCCCTCGAGCATGGGCCTAACCCAGGCCTCGAACGGCCTGATCTTCAGCATGCGGGTGCACCAGCGGGTCCGCACCGAAGGCAGGAAGCTCTTGTAGCGCTTCAGCCAGAAATCGAAGTCCCGGTCCGGATTGAGCCGGACGATCGGCTTTCCCAGAATGCCTTCAAGCTTGTCGAGAAAGGCGTAGACCTCCGGCAGCTCTTTGCCGGTATCCGTAAAGAAGTATTCCATATCGATTTCAGGATGGAATTGTCGCATGTAGACAGCGAGTGCTGCGCTGTCGCGCCCTCCCGACAATCCCAAGACATGCCGCTCGCTCATGCGTTCGCTCCCACCTTCGGCTCAGCCGATGGGCGATCGGAAGGCTCAGACATGTAGCGCGCACTTATTTCGGCGAGCGCCGCAAGGATGATGTTTTTCCGCTGCTTCGAGGCCGATTTCATGGCTTGCTCGACGGTAGCGATGACCTCGCGCACCGCCTGTGCATCATGGTCCGATATCGCAAATTCGTGCGAACGGGTGTCCTTCCTGTCGCCCATTCCCACGACCACGGCCATCGCATGGCGCTTGGGCTTCCGCCCGTTCACGATCGCCAGCGCCTCTAGGCGGATGAATCGCTGCGCAAAGGCCACGATTTCAACGCGCGCGCGATCGAGTTCCGCGTCGGTCCAGTCCTTCGCCGGTTTATGTGCGGCAAGGCCCGCGATGCTTTCGATATCGACCTTGTCTCCGAGCGGCCGGGACAGGCGCAGGACGAATGCGTCGAGATCAAAATCGCCTGAGATCTGCTTGACGTTCTCAGCCCTGTCTCGGAGAACCGCTGCGGCATCCGCGACGCCGTCCATGTCGAGCTCATGCAGCATGAGCGCCAGAAGCTCATCAAGCATGCTCTCATAGCGACCTTTGAGCACACGGACCGCCGCTCCGATGCGCGCGACGACCTCCCGGATACGTTTGCCGTCATTAGTGGAGTCCTCGCCAAAAAACAGCTTCGGAAGTTCGTCGAACAGAAGTGTGTTCGGGTCCGAAGCGTGGCGGAGGATGTCGCGGATCGACAGCACCTCGGCGTCGAGCCGCGATGTGCGCCTTGTCCACGGCTCCAAGGCGTCGAAGCTCGCGACCAGCGCCCGGGCGACATCCAACGGAGACGTCGAAGAAACCGCATCAGCCCCCTCGAGTTCGATCAGCACACCGCGCACCCCGTCGAGGAGCTTGCGGCCCGCTGCGGGAATTTCCAACCAACGAACCTGGATGTCCTTTGGGTCGTTGATGAGCAGATCGGCATCGTAATCGGTCCAAAGTGGCTGGAACACTTGTTGCCGGTAGTAGGCCAGATGATCCCGCCGCGATAATGCGTAGGCGAGACCCAGCACCGCGTGGACGCCGTCCTTGATGCCAAATGGTGGCTCGCGCCACACGTCGAAAATCTCTTCGAGCGGAATCACGCGCTGCGCGTTCTTCCGCAAAAAATCGTCGGTCGCGCTCCACAAGGGCGCAAGCCCCGCCGGATCAATGTCATCGGTACCGGGAACGACGTACTTCCACTTCCGCCCCACCCGCCTGTACAGCTCGGTCTTCTCCAGGAGGGAGATGAACAATCCCGCCTCGGCCGGAAGGCCCGTCATTGCCAGCCGCTCGACACCCTCGCTCTTCACCATTGCCTTCAACAGCGTGTTCTTGGCGGTGTTGGCGTTCGAGGACGGGGACACCCTGATCAGAAGTTCGTTAAAAAGCTTCGGAGCCGCATCGTACCGGGCATCGGCAAGATCGGAGGCCAGCGAACTGAGGTCGGCCGCCGAAAGCTTCTTGTTCGGAGCTCCTTTGCGCACCCACAAGGCGGAGTCCAATACCAGACGGAGAACGTTCTCGAGCCGGCTCTGCGCGGACGACAGCCGCGCGGTCACTTCGCGTTTTGCCACCGGGTCGCCATGAAGCTCGGGCCGCTCCTCGTTAATGCGTTCGAGCGCAAGCGCTTCCTTCGCGGCGTCCAGAACCGTCGCCGCGTTCGGCGAAACCCCGATCAGCACATCGCCTCCGCTCGACAACGCCTGCCGCGCTGCGGCGAGAACATCCTCCACGGTTTCATTCGCGGTCGGTATCGGCAGCAGCAACAAACCCATCGCGCCTTTGCCGACCTTGTAGCGCTCGACCCGGCTTTTGAGTTCGGACGCAGGCACCACGTCAAGGTCGAACCAACGCAAGGATCCGGTCTCGTGATAGTGGCGCTTGGCGATGACCGGTTGGAATAAGGCGAGCGACCGCAGCGATGTGAAATCAGGCTGAAGCTGCTCCGACAACGCCTTCTCGAGTGCGGCCTCGATATCGAAATCGCTGCCCGCATAGACGCCATAAGCGCCGAGGTGCTTTCGGAAGACGATCAACGAGCGCATCGCGAGATCGTCCAGCGCGGCGCGGACGTCAGCCTCGGAAACGCCGGGGATGCAGTTCGCAAGCAGTGTCTTCGTCGCAGCAATCCCGGACCGCTCACGGAACATCTCGATGACTGCAATCGCTTTCACGAGATCGACCTGGAGACGTTCACCTTGCGCTGCTTCGCAGCGTTCGACGACTTCGACCGCCGAGGACCACCGGTGCCCGTCGGGAGACGCTAGGATGGAAGGCTCAAGATTGGAACGAAGGTAGTTCCAGAGCCGGGGGACGTCGTAGGTATCGCTGTCATCGGACGAACTCAGGAATTCCTGGAAACCGTACGGCTCGGCCGAGTTGAGGAAGCCGAACATGCTGCGCTGGTTCTGCCCGAAGCGGCGGCGCGAGATTGGCCCCAGTAGCGCTGCAACGATCGGATGCAACGGCAGGCACTGCGCGAGCGAACCAGCGATCTTGCCGGCATCTCCACGCCTCGAATTCGCAATCGACTCCGCGACCACCTTGATCGACTTGGACCTTTCGGGACCAGCGCCATCCATCTGGACTGCCCTGGCCAGCAGCTCGAGCTGCTCCTCGCCGGCAGTGTCGACCAGAAGGTCGACGTACCGACCCTGCACCTTCGACCACTCGTCGCGCTGCTCGCGCGACAGGCGCTGGGCATATTCCTCGAACGCCTGGTGGAGGATACCGATCACCACGAGACGGCCCCCACTCCTGCTCGCAAGCTCAGCTACCTGCTGAAAGAAGAAGATATCGGTGTTCTCACCCACCACACCTTCCAGAAATTTCCCCATTTCGTCGAGGACGAGGATGAGCCCACCCCGCGTCCGAGACTCCTGTTTCGCCACTTCGGATAGAGCCTCCAGAACCTTTGCTTCGGTCCATTCGCCACGCGAACGCGGCCACAGCCTCGCCGCTGCAAGACCTTCGCCGACTGCGGCGACCGGCGAACCGCGCCGCCCGACGATAGGCAGCATCCGCCACCCCTTCGACAGCGGCGGCATCAACTTCCACAACTGCTCGGCAGGCTTCTTGCCGACGATCTCGGCTGCGCGGGCCCTGCGCTTGGTATCCCCGGCCAAAATCGCATTGAGGGCGACGACGAGACTGGACTTCCCGCTTCCATAAGGACCCGTCCAAGTAAACGCCGAGTGCCCGGTTTCGCCTACGTGGCGCCCCATCGTCAGGAGCGTCTCGACCGCGGACTGCGGGCACAGGAATCCTTCCAGCGCGCGCGGATCGTCGACATCAGTGTCGATCCGAATAGCCCTCTGGAAGCGCGGCGCGACGCGAACCCTTTCAAAAAGCGTCATCAGCTCATCTCCCCCTGCCGGCTCTTCTTGTAGGACGCCCTGATCAGCGAATTGAGAGCGCGACCATCGAAATCCCCCCCGCGAACAACCTGACGAAGACCGGCCGTCTCCGACCACCGGAAGAGGCCGTCGGATTGATCTTCGAGTTTGATAAGACGATCGGCTAGCCCCGGCTCATCGAGCAGAAAGACGCGCCCGGGCGAACCCGGCTCGTGCGCAATCATCTCGAAAGACAGCGTCCGGGTGTTACCGACACGCTCCCAGAAAGAGTTCAAAGCCAAGGCGAAAACGCTTGGGGGAAGCGTGGGCTTGGGACCGCGCGCAAACTGATAGTCGTCTCGTCGTCCTATCGTCCGAATGAGGCCCAACTCGGCGAGCGGCGACTCGAGCGCGTCCTCCGGAGCACCGACGTGAGAGGCGGCCGTCGATGAGTAGGTCCGGAGGAAGCATTCAACGTCGCGGCGTACCGTGGTGTCGGAAGCCTTGGGCCATCCACGGGCCATAGCAAGCTTGAGGAGCCCTTGGATCAGATCGTCACGCCTGAAGGTCTGCGCTCCGAAATGGTTGAACGCCCAGAACCATGTCGTCTTGTTGGCACGACCACAGAGCTTCCAGTGGAGCAGCCACATTGTGGCATGATGCTCCATGAAAGGATCCTGCCCCGACGGACCGAAAATCAGCTTTCCGAACGCCGTCGGCCTGACTTGATCGCCCTCATCTTCGATGACCTCGGTGACGGTCGCCCAATGCCGGATGGAGGCGACCATGTTCTTTCCGACACCAAACCTTGCGATTGCATCGTCGGCAAGAAACACGGTACGCTTGTTGTTGGGCTCGTCCGCCGTTTCCAAGGTGGCGTCTATGGCTTTCTTCAGCCATCCGTATCGCAGCGGGAAGGTTTCGTGACCGGAAAACTGCGAACGGTAGCCTTCCTCGAACAACGGACTTTTCACGGATCCCGGGCTCCCCTGGCGGATGTCTCCAGGTGGACAGTAGGAGTGGCTGCCGTTAGGGTCAATGTGCAAACTGGATGAAGTCCCCAGCCCATGACCGAACGCCCTGTCTATCTCGACAACATGGCCTCCACACCCGTCGATTCTCGCGTGGTTGAAGCCATGGCACCTTTTTGGTCAGCGGCTTTTGGCAATCCGCATTCCGTCGAGCACGCGTTCGGTTGGCAAGCTAATGAGGCCGTGGAGCGGGCCGCGGCTTCGGTGGCGGCACTGATCGGCGCTGACGCGGACGAGATCGTCTTCACCGCGGGAGCAACCGAAGCCAATAACCTCGCCATCCTAGGCTTGGCTCATCGCGCACCTGCCGGGCGGCGGCGAATGCTCGTGTCAGCCGTCGAGCACAAGAGCGTGCTCGCTGCGGCGCGCGCCGCCGCGGAGAGGTACGGGATGATCGTCGAAGTCATTCCGGTCGACGCGGAAGGACGGATCGACCTCGTTCATCTCTCTGCAACGATCGCGGAGGATGTGATCTGCGTGGTGGCCATGGCGGTCAACAACGAGATCGGCACCGTTCAGGACATTCCGGCTGTTGCGGCGATCTGCGCCGCAGCCGATGTTCATCTCTTGTGCGACGCCGTGCAGGCTCCATTGGGCGTCGATCTTGATGTCGACCGGCACAAGATTTCGCTACTCGTTCTGTCCGCACATAAGATCTACGGTCCCAAGGGAATCGGCGCGCTCTACGTCCGGCGCGATGTTCAGAAGTTGATCGAGCCTCAAGTCTACGGCGGCGGACAGCAGCGCGGGTTGCGGGCGGGCACGCTGCCGACGCCCCTTTGCGTCGGCTTCGGTACCGCGGCCGGTCTGCTTGGAACGGAGGAAGCTGTCAGAGAACGGGCGATAATCGCGGCTATCCGTGACCGCTTCGAAGACGGGCTGCGAGGGCTCGGTCATCCCGTCGCGATCAACGGAGGTGGGGCCTCCCGCCATCCGGGCAATTCGAATGTGCAATTCCGCGGCCGGGATGGTCGGGATCTCATCGCGGCGCTTCAACCGAGGTTCGCGGCCTCCTCGGGCTCGGCCTGCTCATCTGGAATCGTCGAGCCCTCGCACGTGTTGCGGGCAATCGGACTGACGGGTGACGAAGCGAATTCGTCGGTGAGATTTAGTTTTGGCAGGTTTAGCACCGAGGCAGACGCTGCCGCAGCGATCGATGCACTTTCAGAGGCGATCTCCGCCGATGAAGCCGCGTAAGCAGGCTTGCGGCTTTCGCAAATATTCGGATGTCGTCGGCCCGATCAAAACGTCTAAAATAGCTAATAACGTTTGGAAACACTTCGCAGAGGCGCGCGGCCCATTTCGGACCGTGCCTTGGCGCACGATTGCGCCACTAGCCCAGCCGCACTTACAATTTGAGCTACGTTCGAGCCGCTGTGCGCTTGATGCTGTCAGCAATCTGCCAGCCGCGATTGATGTAGCCCTTGCTCTCCGCACTGCTGCGCTTTTTGCTTTGAAGCACTCGCCGAAAGTCGATCATCAAGGAATCGTTGGCGCCGGGGATCGCGACGGTCCCGTATGTCTCGGCGGCGAACCGGTTCAACAATGTGTCAGCCGTATTGAGCTGCTCTCCGCTAGTGATGGCGGTGGCAAGTATCATGATGTCGTTGACCGAGTTGCGGACATTATCCTTGATGTTGTGCGTTTCGCAGAACCGTGAGAGCAGCGTCAGTCCAACATCCGCGGTCTCTCGGCTAAGCGGAACGCAATCGGCAAACGTCGTACAAAGAAATGCAAAGCGCTGCTTCAGGCGTTTCTGCAACTTCTTATCGAGGGACCAGATGATGGAAGTGAATGCGGGCCCGTTCCGATCGTTCAGGAGCGCGGCCATCGAACGGCTGTCATGCTGGACAAGCTTGGGAAACTCACGTCCGAAATCGAAGACGAGGCGTTCGCCCCGGGTCGGCTTGTGGTCTGACGGTATTTCGCGCCGCTGCGGTACAACGTGCCCCGGATGATATCGAATGTAATACTTCGCGTTTGTCCGGGACGTGGGATCGTAGCTTTCGAGGAACTCGTGCGCGACGATGGAGGAAATGCGCGCTCCGTCCAGCCGGCGCTCGCCTTTGAACGCATAGGAAAGGATTTGGGTATCGACCATCAGCAGCTTGCCGGTCTTTTCGTCGAAGACGTATCCTTTGTGCCCGTCCAAGAAGGAGCTAACATGATCATGGGTGCCAACGGATAGGGCGACCATCACACCATCGGAGTCGCCTCGCTGCAAGACGAGGCGATAGCCGTCCGGAAGCTCGTACTTGACGCACTTTGGAATGCGCGTTTCGGCTCGACGCGGCGCCGACGGCTCGACGTCGCGTTGGATTTCGAAAAGTATCTCGGACGCGCGTTGATAGTGCTTGCGTGAAGAGCGTCTCAGACCGTCGAGATCCTTCGTGAAGCTGGGTCTCAAGGTGATTTTTGGCATTTGTGCATCGAAGCTCTGCGGCTACCAGACAATCTGGGAGACTGCAGAATTGCGCCCCACGATTATTGAAACGAGCATGAAATAGAGCGCACAACCCACAAGAATGCAATCTGATTTGTCCCACGGCTACCGCTCGCGCGGCCGATCGTGCCCCGACATCAACCGCGCTGCGCATCGGAAACTTCTGCGGTTCAGCCGGCATCTCTGGGGTCGCCTTTGCTACGCGCTTGCAGCAATACTTCCGATCCATCCGATTTGTACGCCACAGCGCGCAAGACTGCGCGGATGCTTCGGAGAAGCTTTCGCTCTGCAGTGTAGGCGATATGGATCAACAGATCTCAGGCAACGGGCTACGCGCAGCTGAATGGCGAAATTGTTGAAGTAGGCACCATGGTTGACATTGACAACAACAAGCGGCGGCGGCTCGCCGAGTTCAAGGACGGTTGCCGCTACGGCAAATTCGGAAAGACGAAGGCTTACGAACTGATCGCTTGCGACAGCATCAAGGCCTACAAGATGGGCGGAAAGACCATGATCGACCTCGACAGCGTGGATGAATTTCATGCTGCGTTGCCAAGGATCGAAACGAAGGTGAACCAGGTCTCCGAACTGCGCAACGAAACCGAGCGGACACCGTCGCAGAGGCTGTCGAGGCAACCGGACCAATGCCGCGTTAAGACCATGCGTTCGGCCTGATAGGACGATCGAGCCGCGGGTTTTGTGTTTGTCGGCCGTTGCGTCCGTACCACTTCGTGGAGCCGTCGGCGCGTCTCGCGGGCAAGCTGGCTTTCGCGGCAGTTCGTCTTGTTGGGCCGCACCGTGCTAAACGAAAAGGGGGGGGGGGCGGGCGCCGCCCCCCCCGGGGAGGTGTGTGGGTTTTTTGTGGTCGACCCGGTTGAGGGGGGGGTGGTGGGCCCGCGCGATAGGGTTATTGTTCGACAATTATATTTTAAAAGGGGGACGAACGCCA
>NZ_JBVVPP010000036.1:49440-70934 GCF_055811315.1 Bradyrhizobium sp. MI1.4
TTGGTTGGGCGGGGCGGTGCCCCTCTCCCGTGGGGGGGGGGGGGGGGGCGGGGGGGGGGGCTTGGTTTTTTTTTGTTTTTTTTTTTTTCGGCGCCCCCCCCCCCCCCCCCCCCCCGGGGGGGGGGCCCCCCCCCCCCCCTCCCTTGGAAGGTCTGTCGTTGATGTGTGCAGACCCGTTTTCCGCGTTGGTGGTACGCCGGCGACTATCGATTTAAGCTGCCAATTTGCATTTAGCGAGCGGCTCGAACGTCACGATGAGGATATCCCGAAACCCGACTGTACCTTCCTCGATGCCGACCGGAGTCACCGCGTGGAAGAGGTTTTGCGTGAGGAAGAGGGTATCGAACGGGTTCACCAGTTTGAGCACGCGATGGAAGTCGCGGTTGCCGGAGGCCAAGACGCTGTCCCCACCCGTCGAGTTGGCGCTCAGATTGAGGAGATGCACGAAAACGGCCGGCTCGTCGTCCTTATGGAGCCAGGGCGGGCTGCTGTAAGAAGGCACCCCGTTCTCGGGTTGGTAGCGAACCTGGTGAACACCGACCTTGACGGTCTCGTCGAACGGCACGATGCCCGTGGCCTTCACGATCGCGGCGTCGGTCTCGATCACCTTCCGCAAGAGGGGCAGTTTCCGGATCGACGGTTCGATCGGCTGGAACGTCCGGACCTTGCCGCCATCCAGGTAATTATATTGCTCGCTCTGCAGATACCCTTGCGTATTCGACTCCGCGAGCCCGAGCTCGGTGAGTTCGAACGAGCGGTACGCACGGAAGCGTTGACCGCCGTTGGTGTCCGCCGGAAGGCGAAAGCAGCTTTCCTGGATTGTCTTCAGGTCGGCGACGTCGCCGGCCGTGCAGTAACGGGCTCCCTCGACAAAAAGGTAACCCTGACTCGTGGCGAGAGGCCCGAATACCGCCAAATCCTGTTGCGAAATCGGACCCGAACCTGTAATTCGACTGCTCATCCGCTCCTCCTTGTTGTGACCGCCCGCAAGCGCGGTGCGAGTTGTCTGACGCGGCGTCAGAGTCGCAGATATTCGGCCAATCGAAGCGACTTGAAAAACGAGTCCAGCGCGGGTTCAGAATAAATTTTCAAAGGATTAGAAGATCGGCGCATCGCACGCCCGGACTCGGTCCGCGCTTAGCATCAAGTGAATGCTGCTAATTGCCCGTGAATCCATTTCGCTTCGGGTTCGTACCGCAAGAACTGGGCCTCGTCGAAATGGCCCAGAACCCGTTCCAAGGACCAATGCGTCGACTTTAGCGCCGTTCGAGCATCTGCACCCTCCAATTCGCGGGTCTTAAGAATGTCTAGCCCGACGGTGAGGTATCTGAACACGCTTCCAATCGGCAACGTATGAGCGTCGGCGCTCTTCACGAGTTCACGCAATGCTGAAAGCGAGCTTTCCGCTCTTAGGATCAATTCGCGAATGGGATCAAAGCGATCGGCTTTGGATTCTTCCTTAAGCTTTTTTCTGAGTTCTCCCATCCAAAATGAGACGGGCCATTTCGCTTGTCCAACCTGATGGTGCATCATCAAGGTTGCCGCTTCCATATATATTCGGGCACGCTGAGACGTCATCTCCATGGCGAGCTCCGCGTTGGTGCCGCGGTGCAAAGGCGCTTCCTCGATCTGCTCCAGCATATCGGTCGCCGAAAGATAGTCGCCCTGCGCGGCGGCAAGCAGGGCCTGATCGATACGGAGGCCAAGCCGGTCAGCGGTGCCGAGCGCGTCCACTCGACGAATGTTCAGCGCCAGCATCGCGCGGGCCAGCGCCAGACGACCATCGAGTTCGTTGACAACGGGCGGCAGCGGCAAGCGGAGGCCACTCTTTAAGGCGATCTCATTCTTGTCCTTGATCCAAGTCTTACGCTTTGCGGTCTCGATCAAGACGGCGATGAAGGCGCGGGCCCCTCTCCCCCCGAGAACCGATCCGGAACCGGTTTCCGTACCTTCAATATTCGCGATTCTCTTTTCGGCATAAAGCGCCCGGCGGAGCGCGAGCTCGGACCGGCTCACAAGTCCAGCCATGAAATAGGCCTCTCCAAGCCGAGCCAGGATCTTGCCCCGCGCGAAAGCCGCATCCACCGAAGGATCGTCATTGGGGAAGAGCGCTCGTGCTTTTTGGATCAGGTTCAAGACGTAAGAATAGGTGTAATCGGTCTCCGCGGTGACGGCGGAGCGACCCGCGCGCTTGCGACGGAGCCGTCCATCGTCCTCGCTTCCGGACTGTCTGCTACGCACCGACTGCTCGCCGGGGCGCTCGGGGAGAAGAAGGCCAGGATTGCCCCCTGCGTAGATCCCGGCGTCGATTTCAGTCCGCAATAGCCGGACCGACCTCGGATAAAGTACTGGATCCTTCTCGCGCGAAAGTATCTGTTCACCCAACCTCACGGCGGAGCGCAGGAGACCGTACCTTTGCAGCGTCAAGGCCGCCAAAGCGACCGCCGTCAAAAGTTCAAGAAACTCCCGGGGCGAGAAGCTTCTGGATAGGAATTCGTATTCGTCGAGATTTTCGCCGAGATCTCGTTCGTGCGCGGCGAGCCAGGGCGAAGTGGGGTCGAAGAACGGAAGCAGGACCCTCAATCGCAGGTCCGGATCGGCCATCTGCTGAAGCAGCCGATAACCCGATCCCTCCAGATAGTCGCGATAAAGTCGCAGGAAGGCATATCGGAGCACTGTCCGTTCATCCGGATACGTCGCATGTTCGTCGAGTTCGGGCAGAACAGCGGACTCCAACGGCCAAAATCGATCTTCGGCCGTCTTCTCCCGAACCTTCTGGACGTCCACCGACGTAATCAATGCGACGAACGCTTGGATATCGCGCGCGAAAGCCGAGCGGGAATTCGCGATGCCGCCTCGCATCTTGAGCACTCTCGCCTGCTGCGCCGCCTCGCGGGCAATGAGCCAGCTGCAATGGCGCGCCAAGTCGGGCTCAGTATCGAACCACATGCGCTGCAGCTGCCGGCGCCAGCCTTGATCGAGGAACAGGAGCGGCTCGGAAGCGACTTCGCGGAAGCCCCTTTGCCCAAGATCGGGTACGGTATTCCGAACCTGCACGATATCCGCAAGATCTCTTGCGATCGCTTCGACTTGGTCCGGATTTGTCAGCCTATGTAGCCAGTCCGCTCCGTCCGAACTAAGCATCGAAAGTGCCATGCGAGCCAGAACGCTCGCGCGAAGTCCTTCCGGCGTGCAGGCGACTGCACCGAGAAGGAACCGCTCGTACGGTCGGAGAATCTTTTCCCAAAGAGTCTGCAGGATGGTCGCGCGGTCGTCCCTTTCCAACGATCGGTGGATGCTACGCCCCTGCCTGAGTTTACGGTCGGCGGCGAGCCGTTCGGCGATCATCGCAACTTGATAGGTGAAAGCGCCTACGTCCCGTCCATTTTCGCCGTCGGTAACTACGGCGAACGTGTCGAGGTCGACACGAAGCCGATCTGTAAGCTCGAATGTCTTGCTGCGAATTCCTCGCCGTCTCGCTTCCCTGACGAGAGCTGCGAGGCCGCCGGTCGCGCGCCCCGTCAGAACCAGGCGAGTCGCGGCATGCCCGCTGAAAAGCCCAAGCAAGACCTGCGAGACGTGATCTTGATGCAAGCTCCGCAGGACAGCGTCGCTTTCTACGGGGTCCAGGTCTGCGAGTATGAGGCACGCGGGACAAGTCTCGGCGATCCTGAAGATCTCCTTGATCTTAGCCGCGCTGCTCAGACCGGTATCGCGATTTAGCGAGGAGGGCGCCGGATCTCCCCGCCTGTAGAAGGCCAGAACGGTGTCAAGAAATTCGCCGGGCTCGAGTTCATCGAGAGCCAAGGCGAGGTACGGCACTCTTTCTCCGCTATCCAAACGCAGACCGTCGTCGATCGCTCGGCAAAGAAACTTGAGGCAAGTCTTCTTCCCTGACATGTGCGGACCACTGACCAGAGCAAGACCCGCTCCATCTGCTCGCTTGATCGCCTCCACTATCTCCGTGGCGGTCATTTCCAGTGGGTGGGGCCACGCGGCGACAGGCTCGGACTCGAATCCTTTGCCGCGCACCGAGACGTACTCCGGTCCGGGAGCGAATACATGATCGGGCTCTTCAGCAGCCGATCCAAGCAATGCCAAAAGATAATCCGAAGGAAGAGGATAGGTCGACGAGAAGATTATGTCGATCGAATCGCCAACGCGGCCGACTTCCTCGAATCTCGAGGTCAGCAACGCTTTCAGCTCGGCGAGAATAAGTTGCTCCTCGTGCTCCTTCGGGTTCGTCTTTAAGCCTCGCAGGTAGCCTTCGAAGGTATCCGGATCCCACGGTTTCGGATTATTGGGGCTTGCATCCTTGCCGGCGAACCTATCGGGCAAAGTGTTGTTCGTCTTCATCCGCAGCCAAAGCCGCCTGCAGATCGCATCGCGTTTCTGGCGGGGTTGAACGCGGCCAATCGCGGCTGCCAGTAGCCTTACTCTCTTGTATGGCGTCTCCGCGGGACCGCCCTTCCAGCGATCCAAACGTGGCACTTTCCTTCTGCGCTCGACTTCCTCTGATTTAAGGAATTCCTGGTCGATTTGGATAATCTTCAAATGCTTGACCGTAGCGCCGGCCGAAAATTGGCGAGAAGCCATTTACCCCTCCAAGCCGACAATCATTACTTGCCATTAGTTTGTTTGGCGTACTTTTGCGCGAGTTCAGACCGGGTTCAAGCCGAACCGCACCGTTTTTGCGCTGAACCCGGGATATCCCCACCTCGTATTCCACGATATTCGGCAGGCCGTGGGATCAAGCTGGTCGTTAGCGATCGGCGACCGTTTCGTCCGAGTCGGGCTGGGCAACGCAGGTCGCGTACCAGCGTCAAGCGATCGGAGCTTTCGATGTTTGTCTCGCGCCAAGTGCAAGCGAGTCCCCCAGTCGTCCCGCCGGATTTCGAGTTAGAGCCGGGTTCGATTCCGGCACAATTGCGGAGACGGGAACGGCATGGGACGCGCCTGCTCAAGGGGAGTCCGCTGATTATTTTTGCCTGCGAACACAGCGCATTATCTTGCTGGTATTTCTGCTGGTATCGGCTGCAACTGACGGATAAAATCGCCTTAAATTCAGATAGTTATGGGAATAGGTGACTGTCGGCCAGGGGCACCACGTAAAAAACAATAGCAATAACAACAACTTACATCGCTGGTTCGATTCCTGATTTTTCAGGAGAGTTTGTGCGGCGCGTTTGAAAACGTTAGTAAAAGTTCGCGGAAGCGCCCGCTGCAGCCGATAGTTTTGCTGGTATTTTTGCTGGTATCTAGGGGTCAAACGTTGACGGCGAATTTCGCGATTTCCGAACGAGGGGAATTGAGCAGATGGCCGGCAAGAACGATGGCGCGATCGCCAAGACCTTCGTCCATCTCATCCGGAAACAGCGTAAGAAACTCGAGGTGGCGTGCTCGAATCAGTTGAAGGCCGCAAGCCGTTCAACGGCAAGATCGACAAGGCGATCCTCGAATAACTTCAGCTTTCGTGCTGCGGAGTCCTCGCCGCCCGTCCATGTCTTGAGCGCTGTCTTGATCGATTCCCGATCCGCGGCAACGCCGTCATTTTGAATGAGCCAGTCGATAGTTGCCAGAAGCTCCATACCCAATGGAGACTCGAAGCCGTCGATCAGCGTCGCAGTCGCTTCGAGTGCAGGCAGGAATGCCTTTGCATCACCCGACCCCAAATAGGCTGCGATCTTGTCTCGTTTGGCGTCCTCGAACCAGATCACATCGAATGGACCGGCATCGCCGATGCGCTTTCCACAATGCAAATAACTGCCGTCGAGGCCATTGAGCAGATGGGTCAATCGAGGAGCGTATGGACCATATTTATCGGCCTGAAAACGCAGATCGAGCGGGTTCTCTAATTCCAGCTTCTCGATGCTCCGCTCCAGGAAGTACGCCAGCTTTTGGATTTCGAGCAAGGAGCATTCGATTCCGAGTATCCAATACCTGCGGACCAGCTCAGCGACGAGCGCACGCGCCGGCGTCAGCTTCTCGACGCCCGCGCGCTTTGACACATTCTGGTATTGGTCCGTAGGCTCATAGACGATCACGCTGACGTCGTTCAGTGCTCCAAGCGCAGCTTCAATCTTGGGACGCACGTCCGGCCACTTGAGACCGCCGTTCCCGCTCCCGAGCGGCGGAATAGCAATCGAGCGAATCTTCTTCTCCGCGATTACGCGCTTCAGATCCTTCAGACCACTCTCAATCCACTCCATCTTGGAGTCGCCGCGCCAATGCTGCTTAGTCGGGAAATTGATGATCCATTTCGGACCGATCAATGCCTGGCGTTCGGTAACGAACATGTGGCCGACCCTGACTTCCTTCTTCTTGCAGGCCACCTCGTACGCTTTGAAGTTCTCAGGATAAGCTTCCTTAAACATCAAGGCGACGCCCTTCCCCATCACGCCGACCGTGTTCACGGTGTTGACCAACGCTTCGGCCTTGGAGTCGAGCAGATTGCCACGCGTAAATTCTATCATCAGAAGTACCAATCGGGCTTCTTGACCACGGTCATGGTCCGGTTGCGCTGCGCCAATGCCGCATTCAGTGACTTGAGCACATCGTCGTTGTAGCAGACGAGCCCCGACAGGGCGTCGACGGGGAGATGCTTGTGGACAAGAGCTTCGGCCTGGTAGCGTTCTTTTCTCGACGGATCGTCCGGGTCATTGCGGAAATCCCGTCGTTGCAGCATGTCCCAATCGATCTGATCCAGGCGGGCAAGATCGGAGTAGAATTGCGCGGCAACAAGATAGGCGTGCCGGTCCGTGAACAGGAACGGAATCTGCTTGGCTTGCGGGGTCCGTAGCGACGAAACCATGATGACGATCTCGTCATTGTTGCGCTGTCGAATACCGCCCCACCCGGTCTTGATGTTGTACAGCATCGGCGAAAACGGCGTGAAATAGAACGGCACGTAGTCACTCAGCGTTCCGGATGGCAGTGGCACGACAGGGTGCTTGTCCCGCTTGCTGATCAGATCTCGATTCCCGATCTCCACGAAATTGGGATCTAGTACGTTCGAGCTCTTGCAATGCAGGCCGTTGTCCAGAATCGACGGAACATTGTCCCGGTGAATGATCCGGAAGATAAGGGCCTTCTCTGGCGTCAGATCCTTTGACACGGTGGCGACTCAGGCGTTTGCACCGCCACACCGTATGCAAAGTCCTTCGCCGTGCAACTTCGTCCTATAGAACGAAAAGGGAACGTCGTCAAGACAAGTGATCGCGGAACGGTTCGTCGCATCCAGGGTGTCGACCAACCGCTGCAAACTGTTGCTATCCCGCTGACCTCGCCCCATCACTTGGCTCTGATGCCGGGAAATATGGTATTTGTGATTCTTTCCGGCAGACCGAGGACCATTGGAGATGGGGCGCGGACGCGACACCCGACACGCTAGGCTGGTGCGCCTGTAAGGGGATGGGATGAATCAACCAGCGGTGAGCGTGGCCGGCGCGGCCTCGACCGGGCTGCGCATCTCGTCGGCGGGCCGCCTGCGCTCTCTCTTGATGGATGGCTCAGAGCCGGTGTTGTTGCTCGGCGCCGGGGCGTCGATCAACTCCGGTATTCCGCCCGCGGACAAGACGGTCGAGCGGGTCGCGAGATGGGCATGGTGCAAGGAGAACGGCCGGCATCCGAGCGACATGTCGATCAGGCGGTCTGACTATTGGCCGTGGCTGACCGCACAACCCTGGTACAAGGCGAACGTTGCCGCGGCCGACCTCTATCCTGATGCCATCGATAATCTGCTCGGCGTGAAGAGCGACCGGCGGGAATTCTTCGAGCAACTCATCAATCCTTCCGAAATCCCTCCCTCCCGCGGCTATGTTGCGCTGACGCAAATCCTGCATCAGGGCTGGATCTCAACCGTTCTGACCACGAATTTCGATCAGTGCCTGCAGCGGGCGGCTATCCAGCACAATCGCCCACATCGGCTGGTCAGCATCAGCACGCCGGCCGACTACATCATGTTCAGTTCGGCGCCTCAGGATCCGCAACTGGTCTTTCTGCACGGGTCTGTCAAACACTACACCGACAGGAATCTCACCGGTGAAGTGCAGTCTCTCGACGCGCACCTGGTCGATCGATTGAAGCCGCTGCTGCGCGATCACCCTGTTATCGTGGTTGGCTACCGCGGCGCGGAAGCTTCCGTGATGAACGATCTGTTCCTGGCGCAGGCCAATTCGGGCGGGTTTCTGCACGGGATTTATTGGTGCGTCCTGGAGAGCGATGTTGGTGGCCCGTTCGCGTCGCATGTAACCCAACTCGCGAGCCAGATAGGTTCGAATTTTCAACTCGTGCCAATCAAAGGCTTCGACGATCTGCTGGAGAGGGAGGTGCTCACCAGCATGATCGCGGCTGGCGCACGCCCGACCCGCCGGCGGTCCGGCCACAGTGTCGGCGGCATGCCCGCGGATATGCGCCCGCTCGATGGCTTCGACATTGCCGGGTTCGAGCAGTCTCTGCTCCAGGCACGGCTTTCTCAATATGCCGAGAAGACCGACCTGTGGCGGCCCGGGCAGATTGATGCCGCCTGGATCGAGGAGATGACCGACCGGCTGGATCTGGTGCGGCCGATCGGAGCGCACAAGGCTCCAACCCTTGCCGGCTGGATGCTGTTCGCGCGCAATCCATCCAATGACTTCAAGCAGGCTCGTGTCGAGTTTCGTGCGGCAGGTCCTGGAAACTGGCTCCGAAGCCGGTTCGGGGACGATGCCGAGCTTGAGGCGAGCGGCCAGGAGGGCGACTTTATCGTTCGTCGCACCATTACCAGCAATCTCTGGAGCCAACTCGATACGCTGATCGACCTGCTGGCACTGGTGAACTTCCAGTTTCGCCTCAAGGCGGAAGTGTCCCGGACCGTGAGCGCCTATAACGCGATCGCCATCAAGGAGATGATCGTCAATGCGATTGTCCACCGCGACTATGATGTGAATGAGCCCATTCAGGTCGAGGTCCAGCCGAAGTCGATCACCGTGATCAGCCCTGGCGGGTTGATTGCAGAGATCGCAGCCCAGATGGGTGATCTGTCATTTCAGGAGACGATTGCCGGACGAACGAGCCCGATCAAAGGCTATCGAAACCCCGCCATCTCCGATCTGTTCTATGGCGGCGGACAGATGGACCGCCGCGGGTCCGGTTTGTCGGATATGGTTCTAGCGACCGTGAACAACAATGGCGCGGTCGCCTTTGGCCCCTCGGCGGATAACCGCCAATTCATCGTGACCATCGAAGCGCGGCCGGAAGCCGTCGATGAGATTACCAACACGGCACTGCCGGTGGCGGAGGAGACGGTCCGTTTTTCGACGAACTTGATCTCGATCGCATCCATGCCCGAGAAGGTCTGGCATTCGGGCACCAGCGCAAAATCGAACGCAAGCTTCTATCGGAGCGCTCAGGGCGTGGCGGTCCCGCCTGGGCATGTCAGTGATGGACGCTTCTACTCGCTGTACAATCTCGACGAGCTCGCCGATGCGTTGGTTTCACCATTCGATCCCGGCGATATCGAGACAATCAGCTTTTCCGAGCTTGTTGCGTTGCCGGGAGGCGAAGCGGTTGCCCTGAAGCTGCTTCACGAGCTGGTGTTCGAGCACTTGAAAGCCAAGGGACTCCAGATCGAATTTGATCGACGCCGTGCTTATTTCGGGCGCGGTGACGAGCCCGAGCTGAAGGTGAGCTATCAGGGGCGGCTGCGCAAGGCCACGCGCACGGTCGTGAAGGCGCGGACCAAGCGCGACTCCGACGATATTGTGTACTTCGAGCACAAAGCGTTCAGTTTCTCTGTCATGCGGTTTGCGGAGGACTGGGCGCTGGTGATCTCGCCGGGCTATGCGTTTACGCGCGACGGGCTGCGCAAGCCGATCAGCCGGGAGCGCACCAACATTCTGTCGACACGCCGGGCTGCGCGCGACTTCAATCCAAGCGTCCTGCAGGACGTCTCGTTCTGGCTTGCGGTATTGTCGGGAGAATCCGACGGGCTGTTTGCGCTCGAGCATCGGCCGGACAACGATCTGGCCCGCTTTGCGCCAACGGTTCTGCTCTTGCCGCGTCCGCCGACGATCTCATTCAACGTGTCGGCTTTCGACGAGATGGCGCAACGTGATCAGGAGATCGACGAGGACCTGTTGAGGCTGGATGCAGAGCTCGAAGAGCTCGCATTGGAACCGGACGAAAACGAGGCGGACGAGTCGGACGAGACCGAGCAGACCGACGAGGAAGCCGATGGCGATTGATCTGTCGATCGTCGAGCTACACCCTCCCCGATTGCAATTTGGCGGTGCCAGCGCGCATAGCGATCCCAAGGCCGGCTTGGTTGCGGCAGGACCTTTTGATTTGCGGTTCGGCTCGGCGCGAAAGGATCACGTGCATGTCGGCATCATTGGCCCTGCCGAGCAGGTGGCCGCGGCGCGAAGGTGGCTTGATCGATGCGGCAGCGAAATTCCAGTGTTGGGCGAGACAAGCCTCCTCCGGCGTCCCTTTCCGGGCTTCTCCGATGCGTTTCACAAGACGCTGATCGCGCCGGATCAATCATCGATCGCGCTATCTTCTGGAACAAATGACGATCTTGCACATGCGTTGCAAGGCGACGCCTACAGTGCCTTTCAACGTGTCGTCGATCTCTACGCCGATGCGCACGCGCGCCTCGCCGCGCGGGACCTCAACAGGCCCGATATCGTCTTGATGTGCATTCCGGAGGATGTTTTCGACAAGGTCGGCGCCGTCGAACGAAAGACGAGCGACGATGAGCGCAAGCGCGCCAAGGCAATTGGGCGGGCCAGGGCAAGCAGCCAGCTCGATCTGTTCGATACCCTTGACGAGGTCGAGCAGACATCGGAGGATTTTCTCAAACGCGATCTGCGCCATGCGCTGAAGGCGCGGGCGCTCAGAAATCGCCTACCAATTCAGCTGGTGACGGATGCCCTGCTTGACGACTCCGCGCGCAACCAGGATCCCGCAACGCGGGCGTGGAATTTTTCTGTAGGTCTTTACTACAAGGCGGGTGGCGTGCCGTGGCGGCTGCCACCAACCGGCCCCGACACCTGCTTCGTCGGGATCAGCTTCCATCATTTCCGCACGACGCAGCGCGCCATCGTACGCTCCAGCCTGGCGCAGGCTTTTTCAAGCGATGGCGAAGGTTTCGCGATCAGGGGGCAAGGGGTACCGGTCGAGCCCGATCAGGGCCGCAATGTTCATCTTTCTGAAGACCAGGCTTTCGAGCTTGCCCGCGATGTTCTTGCTGAATATGAGCTCCGCACAGGTGGAGCGCCGCTCAGGGTGGTCTTGCACAAGACCTCGTACTTCGATGCCGCCGAGCGCTCCGGTTTTGCGGAAGCATTGAAGGACATTCCCATCGTCTCGATGGTGACGCTGGTGCCCAGTCTGTTCCGTTTGCTGCGTTACGGCGCCTATCCGCCAAAGGTCGGCACGATCTGTACGATCAATGCCGCGCGAAGCTTTCTTTTTACGTCCGGCTTTATGCCAGAGCTCGGCACTTATCCGGGCCCGCACGTTCCACAACCTCTTGAGGTGCGGTGCCTTGGACCTGAGGCGTCGATCGCGGCCGCGCAGGATGTTCTCAATCTGACGCGTATGAACTGGAATACCGCGGACATCCGCGGCAAATGGCCGGTGTCATTGTCGTTCGCGCGACGGGTGGGTGGAATCCTGGATGAGTACGGCGATGATGACCTTGTCGAGACGTCGTTTCGCTATTTCGTGTAGCGGATGGTTTTCGAACAAGTACGCACGACAAGATAATCCCTTGGCCTCGCGATATCATAATTACGTCGATCCGACGGGATTTCGAGTCAGAGCCGGGTTCGATTCCGGTCGGGGCAAATTGTGGAATCCAGAACGGCATAGGCATCCCCGCTGCCGGAAGCCTGCTGTTTTATTTTTGTCGGCGAATACCGCGCGTCATCCTGCTGGTATTTGTGCTGGTATCGGCAGCAATCGACGATAAAAGTGACTTCAAATTCAAATGGTTATGGCTCTAGGCAATTATCGGCCAGGGGAATCGAACCCTGTTTCGGCCTTGAGAGGGACAACGGTCTGGTTGCTGGTTGGAGGGGTGCCGCACACATCGGGAAACCGTTCGCCCTTAATTTTCGACTAGACCAGCCTCTTTTACCCCGCGGCTTTGAAGGCGCCATTACGTCGCACGCTTGAACGCCGCGTAATAGCTCGCCACTAGATGGGCTTCTTTTCTGCTCAGTCTTCCAGGATATTGCTCCGGTCAACCGCCAATTGCGGTTGCCCAGCTGAAATCGTAGTGAGCGCTCAACAACTTCATTGCAACAACAGCGACGAGAACGCAGATGATTTGCAACAACGTTCTGGTCGAGAAAACTCTATTGACGAGCGCCATAATGCCGCCTTTAGCGCTGGTGACCGAGTCGGATTCCAAGCTTGAGGGCCTTTTGGCGGAGTGAGCCTTCGGAGCGCTTTGTGAGCTTCGCGATTTTTGCAACGGGCGTCTTTGCTTTCGAATGAGCACGCAGCTCTTTCACGTCAGCCTTCGTGTATTCACGGCGCGCAGTTTTCTTCTTTGTAGCCGTCTTCTTTGCGTTCTTCGCCACTTTAAGCTCCTCGATTTGAGAGTGGCCGTACTAGCACAGCCGCATTGAGGGGCAACTCTCGATCAGTTGACTCTGAACCCTGGTCCGGGCGCGCTGTCCGCAAGTGGGCCAGCTCACAGTTGGGCTTACGCAATCTGTGATAGATTGGCTTTTTGCGCACTTTTGGGGGATGGTGTGAATGCCGAAGAACATTGTGATCTTTTCCGACGGCACAGGTCAGGCCGGCGGCATCAATTTCGACGAAGCGCGGACAAACGTTTACAAGCTCTACCGCGCCTGCCGCGTCGGCCCGGACACGAAGGTCGAACCATCCGAACAGGTCGCCTTCTACGATGCCGGTCTCGGTTCTGCGTCTGATGGCGGTCATTTCAAGATTGGCTGGATGCGATGGCTGTACAATCTCGCCAGCATGGCGACGGGCCTGGGGATCACTCGGAACATTGTCGATTGCTACGCCGCTATCATCGCCCTGTATGAGGAAGGCGATCGGATCTTCCTGATCGGTTTCAGCCGGGGCGCCTACACGGTCCGATCGGTTGCAGGGGTCATGACGCATTGCGGCGTCCCGCGCCATATGCCCGATGGCTCGCCCTTGCGCCGCGATCCAAAGAGCATCCACAAGCTGGCCGAGCATGCGGTCAAGGATGTCTATCAATTTTGTCCATCCTACTCGCGCAAGATTCTTGGATACCGGCGGTTCCTGCTGGAGACTCGAGATGCAATCGCTGCACGATTTAGACGGCAGTACGGCAGTACAACCACCGTCAACGGCGCCGAGCACGCGAACGTCTTTCCCTACTTCATCGGCGTGTTCGATACTGTCGCCGCCCTCGGGCATAAATATCTGGGCGCGGCGCTCGTGACCTCGGGCATTGCGCTACTGATCGGGTTGCACTGGCTCGGTGGCTTCCTTCAGCCCGTCTTTCCATGGGCCGGATGGGTGGCCTGGATCCTGAGCTACCTCGGCATCGTCACAGCGCTGATTGCTTTTCTCATGAACTATCTGAAGATCGCGCCATCCTTGCCCGACTATGGATTCTGGAAGCGCCTCCAGACCGTGCATTTCGCTCCGCCGAAGCACAAATTCTACGACACGACCCTCAATCCCAACGTGGGCTACGCGAAACATGCGATCTCGATCGACGAGAACCGCGCCGATTTCAAGCGCGTCACCTGGTCGCCCACGGCCGAGAAGCAGGACAAACGAGACGTGCACGACAATCTTTTCTTCGAACAGGTCTGGTTTTCGGGCGTGCACGCCGATGTCGGCGGCGGCTATCTCGAGAACGAGGCTCGGCTCTCAGACGTCGCGCTCAACTGGTTGCTCGCCGGAGCTTCGCTCATCCCTGGCGGCCTGAAACACGACGGCAGTGTGCTACGGCTGTCGCCCAATCCCGCGGGTCCCCAGCACAATGAGCAGGCGGGAGGCTTCCTCAAGGCCGGGGTTCGTGATCTGCCGATCTACCCGGAGACGGAAGAATCGAGATCACCGACGCACAAATCTGTCTATCGGCGTTTCGAGGCAGCGTCCGTGCTTCTCTACGATCGCATGGCGGTCTACCGCCCGGACAACATGAGGGTCCACGTCGACTTCAAGCATTACTTCGATGGGAGCGGGGCGCAGCTGCCCGAATGCATCGCCGATGACATTGAACAGAAGTGGGAAGATGCCGGCCGTGTCGGGCGGCTCTGACCCAGATACAACATTCAGGAAGCGGTTTTGTCGGGCGGCCTTCGAGACGCCTTTGGCCTCCGCGGAGACGAGGAGAGCACATCACAATGCCGAGAGTGCATGCGCCAACCGGCCGTTAAAAACACCGTTTGAAAAACCGTTTTAGTTTGGCGCTCTCAAACGGTTTCTCTGGCTAAGGTCTTGATTTATTTGGTGGGCGCACCAGGGCTCGAACCTGGGACCCGCTGATTAAGAGTTCTCTGCGCGCTGAGCATTATCAATGACTTGCTGGTCGCACGCCGTTTTTTCAGGCCGTAAATGGACAGTCGTCGGACGATCACAACGGTGCGCTGCGTATTATGGGAGTGTCTGAAACCTTGCGTCGGGGCCACCGGCGACTTCAGCCCACCGGCCGGGGCAAGCCGAGCGAATCGCGCAAGGTCGAGCCGTCGTACTCAGTGCGGAACAGCCCTCGATGTTGCAGCTCCGGCACGAGGCCGTGGACCAGCTCCTCCAAGCCGCCTGGAAGATATGGGACCTGCAACATGAATCCGTCGCAAGCACCCGCCTCGAACCACTCCTGCATGCGATCAGCCACCGTGCTGGGCGTGCCGGCGAAGCCGCTGGTGGTTCTCCCCGCGCCGTAGCGCTGGCGTGATGGCAGACCTCAAGTGCGACATGGCTAATCGACTGTGATCCCGATGACATCCTTTTCCCGCCCGGAACAAAAACAAGAAAAGTGGAGGTCCTACACATTCGTCCTCGGCTTACCGAGGAAATAATTCCATCGCTCCAACCTCGCGAGTCCGAATACACAGTCTGGGACTGCGATATCCCTGGACTGAGGCTCCGGATCAGACCATCCGCTCACAAGAGCTTCATTCTCTTGTACCGCGTGGAGGCTCATTCGAAGCTGAAGAAGATCACCATCGGCAAAGCGGGGTGCTTCACGCTTGAGGGGGCGCGACAAATGGCTGAGAAGCTTTTGTCACATGAACGGCTGAACCGCCTGCGGGTAAAGATCTCAAGGAAGTACCGATCTCTAGACGATGAATATGATGAACCATAAATCTGTATCGAGCTACTTCCCGAGTTTTTATCTCCAAATTGGTTTGACCAAAAAGCCCGTCTTGGACAACTTCCCTATTGTTACCCCAGTCGGGTCGAGCAAAGCGGTCAGCCTTCAATGAGCGGACGAAGTACCGAGCCGGCAACGAATCCGATGGACCGTTGTTGAGGCCGGATTTGGATTTCTGCTAGCGACTCAGTATGAGGGTGTTGTGAATACCGACGTTGTCGAAGAACTTCAGCATTCAACCCTGAAGCTGTCTCCTCCTGCTGGGGCCGTGAAGCACTTCAGGCGTAACACAAGACGAGCACCCGGCCCCCCCAAAAATAGCACCATCGTCAGCCAAATGAAAAAATACAAGTCAACGTAAAGAATACGCGAAAAACCAAGATAATGACTAAGCTAAATGAACCTGCAATCTAACGATACAGTTTCTTACGCTAGAACGTGACGGCTCTCGGGCTAACTTAACTTTCAGTCCGAGAGTTCTATCATTCTATCCTACCAGATTAAGACAAGAAACGTTTCGTGACAGCGGCGGCGTGAGCGCAGATTTGCTCGTCAGGGCTCGCCTTCCATGACGCCAACAGCTCGGCATACGAGCAAGAACAAAAGGACACCTCGTCATCAGCCACCAGTTGCGAGAATGACTCTATCTCACCACGTGCTGCATTCGATCTTCCTGCGACACTAACTTACCGTCAGGCCAGTGCTCCGGTTCGGCATATAGATAGAACAAGACAGGCCGCTTTCCCTTCCAAATATCCTGCAGCGCGGTCCGAAGGGCGAAGGCATGCTTGACGAGCTGCGCAACGTCCAGTCGCGAGTATCTCTTACCGCCGTCGCGCAAGTCATCCCTGCATCGTTGGTATCTGCCCATCTTATCACCCCAGACTGGACGCCAATAAGCGTCAGACATTTCGGCCTCGCCTCTCGGGCGGAACGGTTCGTAGCGCTTGGACTCGACACCAATCAAAGCTCCCCCGGTAGCAATCAAAACATCGAGACACGGATGCCTACCGCCGGCCCACGGAAATCGCACGATCGATTCGAGGGCTACCGATGAAGCCGGCCACTCGCAATCCGACGTGCCGGGGAGCGCGGGCAAATTCTGTGGCTCGGATAGGAACAAGCCAAACACGTTAGCCACCAGTGCGGCAGACGACTCAGGACTGGCAAACTTTCCGCTCGCAATCTCATTGCCGGGCGCATTGCGATAGGCGGCTTCAATCAGCTCAACTGGCAATCCAGGAAGAAAGTGATCGGCGCTCGTGCAAAAACCTCCGGTCAATGAAAGCCGGAGATTATCTGCTTTTAAGATAATCTGGAAACCAGATTAATTCCTACGCTCGCTATCTATTGGCAGGGCGAAAGTGCGAAGATCACTGGGATCAGCTCGACATAAGGCGCTCGTCGACCTGCTCATCGTAAAGCGGGAGGCAGCAGGCCTGACACAGGCAGATTTGGCTGCTCAGCTAGGTGAGTACCAGTCGTTTGTGGCCAGACTCGAAAGCGGGTAACGCCGTATCGACGTCGTGGAGTTTCTTGAGATTGCCGAGGTGCTCGGATTCGACCCCATCAAGGCGGCGCTGAAAAAGCTATCCTGACCGACCAGGCGGCCGTTCCGCAATCGATCTTTGCGGCCTCCCTTTTTGTCCTAGGGTAACGCCTTCAGCGCACTTCGTTCCTCCTCATTCGGATTAAGCTCCACATTTTCGGGCCGGGCTATGTGAACGGCAATTCGTTTCCGCCCTCCGGCCTTCTATGGGCGTACAGTCGCAGCGTGCTCAGTTGGCGGCGCCGATCTTGCGGAATGGCTCGTGCGGGTGCGCTCGCTTTCGACTGGCCTCGCGAGTCCAAAGACGAATACGACAGCGCGCAACGCGAAGTCAGATCACGCGCGACGTGGAGTATGGGCGGGCAGTTACGTTGTGCCTTGGGTGTATCGGGCTTGCGTCAAGCAAGGCGGCAAGCCGGACAGCTGTTCGGACGATGCGAACGCGCATCCTTGAGAGACTGCCAGCTCGGTTCTATCATGCGCAGATCAACAGGAACGGCAGGAGGAAGCGTGGCTGATCCATTCACAATTCGCATTTTCGTTCCAGACGGCAATCCCGAGGGTTTGCGTATCATCGACCGGATGAACTGGACTGGACTCGGCATCGCATTCCCACGCGAAGATTGGCCAAAGATCAAAACCCGGGCCGACTTTTCGCGCTCTGGAGTTTATATCCTGATTGGTCGCGTTACGGACGACGATTTGCCAACAATTTACATCGGTCAGGGTGATGTCGTTCGCAACCGAATTGACAGCCATTATGCCAGCAAGGACTTCTGGGGTTCGGTGGCAGTTTGCGTATCCAACGCGACTGGTGGCCTAAATCGCGCTCACGCGACATGGTTGGAATATGCGCTGATCCAGCGTGCCCAGCAAATTGACCAAAGCCATCTCGAAAATGGCGTGGAGCCGCAGGCACCGCAGCTTTCCGAAGCGGAGCGCGCCGACACTCAAGCATTCCTGCGGGAGATGCTCCAAATCCTGCCTCTGATCGGCTTGACTTGTTTCGAACAGCCGAAGGCCGTCGCCCTGCCGAAGGCGCATGCAGATAGTGCGGCTGCACCGCCCGTTGCTAATGAACTGATACGATCATCGTACCGGCTCAACAGGAGGGTTTTGAGAAGGTCTTCGTTGGCCAGAATGCCTGGTATGCAATTCGCATCTCGGGCGGGATGCTGCAAAAGATCAAATACATCGCCGCCTATCAAGCGCAGCCTGTGTCAGCCATCACGCATCTTGCGCCTGTCGAGCGGATCGAACCTTACGGCGAAAATGGAAAGTACAAGCTGGTATGTTCCGAGCCCGCAAAGCCAATCGGGCCGATTCCGTTCGGGAGTGCACAATCGGGAGCGATGCAGGGGCCGCGCTATACGACGAGGGCAAAGCTGCTTTCCGCGAAGTCAATCAGCGATATTACAGCAAAAGACTAGCGTGCCGTCTGTTGCGCAGATTTCGGGGAGAAGAATTAGTGCCGCAGTTCATCTTAATTCTTGCTGTTCTAGCGTTGATGATTGTCAACGCTCGTGCAGACGACAACGCCCTCATTGATAAGGTGAAGTCAAGTTGGCGAGCGCAAAGCGGCGAGACCGCCGAACAAATCTTCGCCAAGGTCTCGAAGGTAGCGCACTTCGTTCCGAGGGGATGGGAGGTCGGTCAAAAGACTGACACGAGCGAACCGGTTTTCTTTTCGTGGGTCAAACACCGCCAAGATAAGACGGACGACGAATATACTATCGGTTGGGATGTTGCATCGGACGGCAAAATGACGCTAGGGCCGCCGTACGCTAAGCCGATGGAACTGGGCTGGCAGGCATTCGCGCTTTCGCTCATCGCTGACGAAGCAACAAACGACGAAAAGGGCGTGAACCTTCGCTTTCTGCATGATCTCGCTAACTTCAACTTCGTGGCTACTGCCCAAGGCAAGCTTGGCGACCTACTGCGGCAAGGCCGTTGCGCAATCGGCGATCCGGTTGGGGTGGACTACTTGCCGAAGTTAGATGAGAAGCAGACCGCGAAGGGTGACCTGTGGCGCGTTCAGATTTCAGTCGAATGTAAGATTCCGGGGCCTGCCTATTTCACCCGTGATGGAATCATCGTTTTCGAGAAACGCGAAGGGCAAGATTGGGAGCCGCAATCGTTCTTTGCGAAGCGCATCGCGACGAATGCTCCCGGGTCTTGGTTTGATCGTGCTGACCCGAAAGAGCAGGAGATATTCGAGGCTGGCCGAAAGGCTCTACAGGGCGCTGGCATTCCGACGCGCGGGGTGCAATCACCCTTTCAAAGATAGTAGATGGCTTCACCGATATTCAAGCGGTAGCTTCGAGACGGCTCGACGGAGCATGATTTCGATGCACCGAACGCAGATAGACTCGCCGTTCCCGGCCGGTGGGTCAATGACGGTCAACTCTTCTGGCGCGAACTCTTCGTCGCAGTGATCGCAGTGGACGCTTTCGTGCATGCTGCATTGCCTAGGCGAGCGTGGGCGGGAAAGAAAGCAGGCGCGCGCAGTGGTGCGAGCCTGTGTGCTTGCGTGCCCGAACAGTTTGACAGCTTCATGGCGTGCAGGCTGAAGCTTCGGCTGTTCCCGGCTTTCACCCGAACATGGGCAGTAGCGCAGTCTCGATTGCTAACACGGCTTCGTGCTTCTCTTCGAACATATGCCAGCGCGCGTACATATACTCTGTTCGTCATCGTTTCTGCTGATGACACGATTTCGAGCCCAGTGAAGCTGAACGTACAAGCGTGTCTGGTGCCGTAATCCTTCGCAAGGCGGCTTTTCAATCCCGCTCCTCGACCGCGGCAACACACGGACCTTCTCTCCTGACTTCCTGGTCTGGCTCGACAAGGTCGTCTTCGCGCTCGATACTAAAGGCGATCATCTGATCACCGAAGACGCGGGCAGAAAGCTTTTCGACATCGAGCCCATAGAGGACGGCCTCCTTCTCGTCATCCGGCTCATTACGAGGGGCGAATGGACCATCGCGTCGACAGGTGAATTCAGCAAGAAGTCCGGCTCGACCGGCTCACACCGTCTGGCGATTGCGCAATGGCCGCATTCAGCCCACCCATACGGAGACGATCGCGGAAGCAATCGAGGCGTGCCTGCAGAAATAGCGCAGTTCGGACGCAAGTAACGGTAGCCGACCAAATCCGCGTGTGCGACTCTCCGCACATGACACTTGGCACGCAGTTCGCCATTCGTAATATCTACCGGGCCTAGATGTGCTGCGAACCGCTCCGTCGTCGCTGAACCAGACATCATCCTATTGAGCCGTGCAAGTTCGACCTCTGTATGTGGCGCGAAACTGCGTGCCTTCGGGAAAAAGAAGTGCCTTTGAAAATGGCTCCTCCCCTCACCCTTCCTGCGCCGGAGCGTTGGTGAGCGTCCTGCACACATGAAAGGGTAGTGGCTTCCTGTCTTTTAGAATATCAGATACTCCCCACAGCATACCTTCGAAACTCAATGAAATGGTTTTACCCAGGGCTTACCCCGACCGTACAATTGAAGCGCCTTCGACATAGCCTTTAGAAATTATAGCATTTTTCGGACGTAACGGCGCCGCAAACGACATCTGGAATGTCGAACACCTGCTTGATCCGGCCCGGGCGTGACGTCATCACCGCCACCCGCTGGCCCAGCACGATCGCCTCATCGATACCGTGGGTGATGAAGACGATTGTCTTGCCGGTGGCACGCCAGATCCGGAGCAATTCTCCTTGCAGCGTCTCGCGGGTCTGGGCGTCGAGCGCGGCGAACGGCTCGTCCATCAGCAGCACCTCGGGATCGTAGGCGAGGCTTCGCGCGATCGCGACACGCTGCTTCATGCCGCCGGAGAGTTCATGCGGATAGCGGTCGGCAAAGCCGGACAACCCGACCAGGTCGAGGAAATGCCGCGCGACGTCGAGCCGCTGCTTGGCCTTGAGCCCGGCGATATCAAGGCCGAACTCGACATTCTGTTCGGCGGTGCGCCAAGGAAACAGCGCATACTGCTGGAACACGATGCCGCGGTCGCGACCGGGTCCTGCAATCGGCCGCCCATCGAGCAGAATACGGCCGCTGGTCGGCAGCGTGAGCCCGCCCAGCAGATCGAGCAAGGTGGATTTCCCGCAGCCGCTTGGGCCAACTAGGGCGAGGAATTCGCCGGAGCGAACATCCAGCGTGATGTCCTCCAGAGCGGTGAAGTGACGGCCTGGTCCGCCGCCCGTTGCGCTTGCGCTCGGCGATGATCTTGTCGAACCGGGCCCGGACCTCTTCCGGCGGTGTGGTCTGGGCCCATTCGATGGCCCGCGAAATCCCCTCCACCAGCTTGCGCGAGGCATTGGGATTATCCTCGATGAATTTGTCTCGCAGCACGTAGGCACCGCCGGTGAACTGGCCGAACAGATCGGTGTCATTGAAAAGCGAGCGGATGCCTCCACGCTCGAGGGCTTTGTCGCGCAAGACGCCGCTTAGCGCACTCACCTCGACCTGGCCCTGGCGCAACGCTTGCTCGCTGCTCACCGGTGGGATCGCCACCAGGGTGACCTGCTTGGCCTCGCTCGCGCTGATGCCGGACCTAGCCAGGTACTCGCGCAATACGAATTCCAAATGTGCGCCCAGCGTGTTGACCGCCACCTTCTTGCCAA